>CAZOFY010000008.1:25577-57927 GCA_964579245.1 uncultured Mageeibacillus sp. | reverse complement strand
CTAGGTCTTTTTCTTCAGGAAACAAAGGCGCGAAATACTTCATTAGCGAAATCGATGCCCTTTTCGCTCAAAAAGAATCGTCCGTCAGCATGTATTATCAAGTTTTTTTTCAAAAGTTCCGAAAGCTCAGCAGCAAAGATATCGGATATGGATACACCAAACCTTCTCCCGAATTCTTCTTCCGATACGCCTGTGGTCAACCGGAACCCGAGGAGCATGAATTCCCTTTCACTCTCGGACTTATCGATCTTCTCGTCTTCCTCGATGATTTCGGAGAGTCCGCTGCCGGAGTTCATTTTTTCCAGGTAATGATTCAGATCGGATGTTTTCCCGAATCGCCTTCCCTGAAGGTATGCGTGGGCACCGCATCCGAAGCCATAGTAGGGCAGTGCCTTCCAGTAAACCATATTATGCCGGCTTATAAATCCAGGCTTTGCACAATTACTGATTTCATAATGCTGATAACCGTGCATGATAAGCTCTTTGAGCATGCTGTGATACATTTCACGCTCTGACTCCGGAGACGGAAGCAGCTCTTCCCTGCCATGATACGTTTTGTAGAAAGGAGTCCCCTCCTCCAGGGAAAGGGAATAAAAAGAAATGTGTGTAACATTCAGCTCGATCAAACGATTGAGCGAATCCATCGCGTCACTGAGGGTTTGCCCGGGCAGACCGATCATCAGATCACAATTCAGATTATGAAACCCGGCAGCTCCGGCTTCCCGAATCGTGTCCAGTGCTTGCGACGCTGTGTGGATCCGGCCCAAAGCAGAAAGAAGATGATCCGATAAGCTTTGCACACCGATTGAAGCTCGATTGAATCCGATATCCGCATACCGGCGCAAGGAAGACGGATCGACCGTTTGGGGATTCATTTCCAAAGTGACTTCGGCATCCGCATCAATCCCAAAGACAGACCGCAGAACCTGTAGGATTTCTGCCAGTTGTTCCGGCGAGAATGTCGTCGGCGTACCTCCGCCAAAATATACCGTGGAAAGAGGCAACTTCTTCGGGGTGGCTTCTGCGGTCAATTCAATCTCCCTCACAAGAGACTGTACATATTTGTCCTTTCTATCGAACTGACCTGCGTAAGAAACAAAGTCGCAATATGCGCATTTTCTCTCGCAAAAAGGAATATGAATATACGCCGACTGCGGCGTCATGTTCTTCATGCCAAGACCCTCTCCATGTGTCGGAGTGTCTGATGCAGCTCCTTCGAAAAAGCGCGGAAGCTCGGCGAGTGATTTCTCTGAGGCTCCAGGTATTCCGAGATACGCTCCGCCCACTCGTGCTTATACTGGCCGATAGCCGGGTATCCTACCCGGATCAGTGATTGTGCCCGCTCCTTAAGCAACGCCTGGCATAATACCTCCCAGGTGCCGCAAACGCTGTCCTGCTCATACGCATCAAGAATATCTTCATCGGCATCCGGATACGCGCTCATAACCGCCTCTTTGTCTGCGAGGAGCCAGGACTCCGTTTCCTCCACACAAATACCAATCACGTGAGACAGGCCGGGGGCATGCAGGCGAACGGCCGAGATCAGTTGATCGTGAACCACCTCGTAGGGATCAGTATCCGAATCAATAATGATGATCAGAATAAACGGTGTTCCCGCATAGATCCGGTCGTATGCACGAAGCTTGGCCGGCAGCAGATCCAGAAGCCCCGACGCAAAACGAGCCGGAGCAAGCTGTGGCGCGTCCGGGTAATCCCCTTTGCCGCGGTGCGGGCGGATTGACAGGGTGCAGTCCGCATACAGCGGGCTGATCATTCGACGAACCAGAGCATCTATGACCACACCACCTGATTTATCTTCCGTCAAAACTTCTATGTGCATACCGTTCCTCGTCTCAAGATGGTTCATCAAAATGTCCGGCATACCAAATAGCTCCCATACCGACACCCTGACGATACATTTCGGCTACGATCGGATCCGATCCGGCACACTCGATGCTCACTTGATTTGTCTTCTCCTCATGACGTTTGAATACCCAGACTTCCTGAGGGGCGATAGATTCTAAAATATAGGGATTATGTGTCGTGAACATAATTTGCGAAAAGGGAAACCGCACCGAGTAATCTCTGAATTCGGAAGCCAGAACATCCACCATATCGTGGTAGAGACCCATATCCGGAGTCTCAATGCATATCAACGGACGAGGAGTCGGGTCCGATAACAGCAGCAGGTATAGAAAAAGCTTGTCCGGACTTTTGCGAAAGGAAGCCGGCAAGGAGCTTGCCGATTTACGGATTGACGGGATCTTCGAGGTGATCCGTTCCAACATTTCCTGATATTTTCGGGGATCCTCGGATTGATAATAGGACAGTACATTTTCCATATTCGATCCGATTGCGTTCAAGTGCCGGTGACCTCCGGGGGCGATTGCTCCGTTGCCTCTTTTCGAATGGTCGCAGGAGAAACAGCAGAAAAACCAATGTGAGAGCTCTCGATACAACAAGGATAATTCCGGGCAAGTCACGATTGCGCCGTACGAACGAAGAGCAGAATAGCGCTTGTCCGAGACGCCACCTTCAACCATTTGCCCTCCGCAATACACATTACCGGTCCCGTTAATCAGATCGAGAACGGTCTTAGGCTCGGAAAGGCCGTCGGCGGTCTTTGCGATTCTAACCACCTTCTCCGCAGAATAGTAGGGACGTCCGTACGTATCGCAATCAAATCGGGCATAGTAGGATACGTAGACACCCAGCGATCTGTTGTCACCGTTTGGCATACGAAACAGACACTCAAAAGTCATCGGCTTACCGGATTCGTGTAGCAGTTTGCCAAATCCGGGGCGGCCCTTCTGTGTGGATGCCTGTGGACAGCCCAATGTCGTGCTCTCCGACAAAAAAGATAGAGCATCAAAAAAAGAGCTCTTACCGGTCGCATTTCTGCCGATAAAAGCCGTAAGATTTGACAGGGCGAAATCCGGGGAGATACCGGCAGACATCAGAGAGTCCGGATTTGTTCTCTCCTGACCCAGGTCCCCGAGAAGAATGCCCACCTGATTGTCAGCAAAAATCGTATGGTTCTGGATGCGTATACCCTCAATCAAGACGATCACCTCCGTTTGAAAGCGGGATTATTTGAGCTCTTTCTTGTTTTTCTGCACCTTGACCAGCATCTCAGTCAGCTGACTCTCGAGCTCATTGAGTCTTGCCATTGCATATTCATTTGACTTGACTCTCATTTGCCAGGCCATTTGGTTCGCCTGGTCAATGGTCATCTGCGCCATTTCGCGTGCGCGAAGCGTAATCTCGTGCTCATTGATCATAATGGCTGATCGCTGCTCCGTCTCGCGCAGAATACTCTCTGCCTTCTGGCGGGCACTGGCAACCACCTGGCGGTTCTGCTCCAATAACCATCTTGCCTGATGAAGCTCCTCCGGCAGATTCTCCCGGATTTGATTGACCCAATATAGAACATCTTCGCGATCGATGATGCAGTTGTCGGAAAAAGGAATACTCTTGGCCTGCCGGACAGTCTCCGTCAGCTGGTCAAGAAGCTCTACAATATCGGTTTCGTTGGATTTCCCCTGCCGAAGATTCTCGTGCATTCCTGGCTCCTCCATCAGCTCTCAGCTTTCCTTTCCTGTAACCTGCTCATGACCCGATCAGCAATCGCCGGAACTACCATGCCGGATATATCTCCGCCATAATATGCTACCTCGCGAATAATGGTCGAGCTCGTATATGCCAGATCTATTTTGCATGGTAAAAGGATCACTTCATAATCCTTACAAAGAAAACGGTTGGCCGCAGCCATCTCCGCCTCATTTCGAAAATCCGATTCGCTTCGCAAACCCCTGACGACAGCACTCGCATTCATCTCGCGATATAATTCGACGAGCAGCCGATCATATGGGATTACTTCCACCCCCGGCATGTCGGACAAGCAAATCTTCGCCATCTCAACCCGCTCCTCAAGAGAAAAAACCGTGTTCTTTGCACGATTTCTCATTACGGCCACAACGAGTCGGTCGCAGAGCAAAGAAGCACGTCGAGCAATATCGACATGTCCAAGTGAAAACGGATCGAAGCTTCCCGGAAAAATCATCGTCCTCACTTACTCAGAATACCTCCATTATAATTAGCATCTGTAGAATAAAATGTTAGCATGGTCGTCCCATACTTACAACGCCTATACAATGTCAAATTCATTACATTTTCCGGGGGTTCATCTGTCGCCGCATGTTCGAGTATCAATAACCCTCCCGGTTCCAATAGTTCTTTTTCACTCACTATGGCTGCGATTCGCAAAAACAAGGGAATGGCCTGCAAATACGGCGGATCCATGTAGATCAAGTCAAAGGACTCCCGCTCTTGAGCAAGAGTTGATAACGCTCGAAAAACGTCCCTCTTCAAAAACCTTGTCCTGTCCAGTAATTTCGTTTTTCTCAGATTCGTTAGTATCGCTTCCGAAGCGGAAGGATTTTCCTCGACAAAGACAGCCGCACGGGCTCCGCGGCTCACCGCTTCAATCCCCATCTGACCGCAGCCTGCAAATAAATCCAAGAAAACGCAGTCCGGTATTCGCATCTGCAGGATCGAAAACAGTGCTTCCTTGATTTTATCCGTCGTAGGTCTTGTCTTCTCACCTGAAGGAGCGACAAGGTTTACGCCCCGGCATTGTCCCGCAACCACTCTTGGCATAAATATCCTTTCCAGCTTACAATTGCTGTAGTTAAATTCGGATCCGTTCATTGTCATGATGTTCTGCGCAGATGATTAAAGCGCCGGATGGTTGATCTCGCTTCCAAAATGTCGGAGGAACGCTCCCGGCAGCCGGTCGTTCGGTGGTTTTTCGAGAAGAGGATCATCCTTGTAAATCTCATCGAGTATCGCCGCTACTCGTTTCAGAACATCCATATCTCTGTAAAGGTTTGCGATTCTCAGGGACGGGATGCCGTGCTGGCGTGTCCCGAAAAAATCCCCCGGACCTCGAAGCTCGAGGTCCTTCTTCGCAATTAAAAAGCCGTCCGTGCATTGGCACAAGGTCTGCATGCGCGCCTTAGCCAGCCCCTCCGCCTTGTCACTCTTTAGGATACATACGGATCGATAGGGTCCCCGTCCGACTCGGCCACGAAGCTGATGCAGCTGTGATAGTCCGAACTTCTCGGCGTTCTCTATGACCATCAGACTCGCATTGGGATTGTCTACCCCAACCTCAACAACAGTAGTACAGACAAGAATCTGTACCTCTCCGGATATAAATCTCTCCATCACAGCTTCCTTGTCGAGCGGCTTCTGACCGCCATGCAAAAGGCCTACGCGCAGATCAGGAAAAACGTCCCCTGACAGTCGAGTATATAATGATACTGCAGATGCTGCTGTATCCGACCCTGATGGTTCTTCCGTATCCTCCTGTGCCTCGGCCTCAATCAACGGGCAGACAAAATACACTTGCCTTCCCTCCTTAATCTGCCGACGGACAATCTCAAAAACGCGGGGCTCATCCGCCGAGGATGCTGTATACGTCTCAATCGGAACCCTTCCGCTCGGAATCGTGCGGATAACAGATATATCCAGATCTCCGTATAGAATAAGGGCTAGTGTCCGTGGGATAGGTGTCGCAGACATGACCAGGGTATGCGGCGTTCGCTGTTCGCGATTCAGGAAGGATGCCCGCTGGCGGACACCAAAACGGTGTTGCTCATCGGTAATCGTCAGAGCCAGTGAATGGAACGTGATTTTCTCCGACAATACCGCATGCGTACCGACAAGAATTAGGGCTTGATTGGATTCAAGCGCTGCTCGAATTCGCTTCTTTTCGGATGCCGGCGTACTTCCGAGAAGAAGTTCGACGCCAAGGCCCAGAGGCTCAAAAATCGATTGTAAGGTCAAAGCATGCTGGCGGGCAAGGATTGACGTCGGCGCCATCAGAACACTCTGCATGCCGCAAAGAGCCGTTGTCAGTATGGAGATGGCCGCCACCATTGTTTTACCGGAACCGACATCTCCCTGAATAAGGCGGTTCATTGGAATCTCTCGCTTCAAATCCCGAAGAATTGCCGAAATACAAGTATTCTGATCCTCCGTAAGAGAAAACGGTAATCCCTTCAAGGCCTCGGCGAGACTACGCTTTTCCGGATCGCCCGGAACGACTCGAAAAGCTCTGTTGTCCTTACGGCTCTGGTTTTTCAAATATCGAAGCCCGCCCTGCACCAGAAAGAGCTCTTCAAAAATCAACCGCTCACGAGCCAGCCGCAAAGATTCTTCCGAATCCGGAAGATGAATCTTCTCATAGGCAAACGCAGCGCTGCAAAGCTTCTCTTTCTTTCGGACATCCGGAGGAAGCACATCGACTAGCTCGGGCAGAGCCTTCGGAATACAAGAGCTGACGATTTGCCGCATCACACCCTGTGTCAGACCCTTTGTCAGAGAATAGACCGGGAGGATTCCGGGCGTCTCCGTTTCTCCTGTACTGACGAAGGATGGATTTGATACATCAAAGTTGACACCGTCCCGGCGGATCTTTCCGCGAAAATAGAAAGCCTCATCCTTGATAAGCTTATTCTCGTAGTAGGGCTGATTGAACCAGGTCGCCTTTATACTTCCGCTTTCATCTGAAAGAATGGTTCGAAGTATCGTCATTCTGCCTTTTCGCTGTAAGGAAGGCTTTCTGCGAACGATCGCCAGAAATGATGACTCTTCCTTATCCTGCAAGTCCGATATCGGGACCAGCTTCGTCCAGTCGGTATAGTCTCGCGGGAAAAATGAGAGCAAATCATAAATCGTAAATATTTCTAATTTCTCGAGAAGTCTGGCACGTCTTTGAGCAACCGTCGGCAAAGCGGAGACATCCGCACCCAGGTAATCAGCCGGCGGCTGGATTTCTTCTTCGTTGTGCTGGTTTCGGGGCGCCCCCTCCTGCATATGTACAAACCTCTCTTAACGGACACGCCCCGCATTGGGGATTTCTCGCCGGGCAGATATTTCGTCCGTGGGCCACAAGTCTATGTCCAAGTTTAATCCATTGATCACGCGGGATGCAAGCCATCAGATCCTTCTCAATTCCTGATGGCGACGTTTGATCCGACAAACCGAGACGAACCGCAACGCGGCTGCAATGTGTATCCACAACAATGGCAGGTATACCATATAACTCCCCAAGGATCAAATTGGCTATTTTACGCCCAACACCCGGAAAGCTCTCCAACAGCTCACGATTCGCCGGTATTTCTCCGTTGAATTGAGATATCAGCATACTGCTCGTCATAAGGATCGCACGTGATTTGGCTTTATATAAACCACAGCTCTTGATCCGCCGGCCGATCGTATCCTCATCTGACAAGGAGAAGGCCTGAGCGTCGGGAAACTCGACAAAAAGAGACTTTGAAACCTCGTTTACCCGCTTATCCGTGCATTGTGCCGACAAAATGGCTCTGACAAGCAGATGAAAAGGTGATCCGTCATCGTCCAGCGAGCAAACAGCGTCCGGATATAGATCCTCAAGTGTCTTGAGAACAAACGTAACTTTCTCTTTCTTTCTCATGTCTTCTTCTCCGGTTGGTATCCTTCATCGAGAGTAAAAGTGAATCGAGCCCCGCCCAATGACGGGCTGTCGTCAACTTCGATCGTTTGTCCGTGAGCGCGAAGGATCTCCTTGCAAATGAAAAGCCCAAGGCCGGAGCCCTGATTCGTTCTCGAGGCATCCAACTTATAGAAGCTCTCGAAAACGCGGCTCATTTTGTCCTTTGGAATACCGGGGCCTGAGTCCTCCACTGTAACCAGAACTTTACTCGTCTTCGGTAAGTACTTGGTCGTTATAAGAAGATCGCCTTTTTCCTGCGTGAATTTGGCGGCATTGATCAGTAAATTGTGGACAACACGGGCGATCGATTCGCGGTCAGCTTCTACATACAAACCTGTCGTTGCTTTTTTATCCTCTTCTAGCTGCACTCCGAGCTTCTTATCCCGAAGCAGTCCCTCAAGGCCTACAAGACTGTCATGTATCAATTCGTTGATATCGAAGGATGTAATCTTCAGTTTATCGACTTTCGCCAGTGAGCTGGCCTCCGTCATCGTGGACGTCAGGGATTGTATACGATCCACCTCAGCTTTTGTAATTTGCAGATAATGTTCAAATTGCTCAGGAGGTATTGTTCCATCCAGCATAGCCGACAGGAAGCCCTTGATGGATGTCAGCGGTGTCCGAAGATCATGAGCTATGCTCGAGACGAATACCTTGCGGTCGCTTTCCTGCCGTTCGAGTCGTTCTATCATTTCGTTGACAGCCGTAACCATCATCGTAAGTTCATCAGAAATCGCGTACTGGATCGGTGATTCGGTCTCGTGCTCTGGCAGTTCGATTCGGGCAGAAAGGTCACCGTTTTTTACTTTGCGAGCCACATCCGATAAAAGCCGGATCGGACGCATCATCGATCGAGTCATCAGTATGAATAATAAAAGTGCAACGGCAAAGGAAATCAGCACAGGAAGAGCCAGCGCCTTGATCAGCATCATGAAGGTCTCCTGCTCCAAATCGATTGACTGATGAAAAACAATATACCTGCCGTTCTGATCTAACGGGTAAGCGGCTGATATCCAGACATTCTGCGGATCTGTCAGCAACCCGTTCACTGAGCCGAGGATTGCACCGCCTTCCGGTCGGTCCATGAGTCCCCGCCTCTGGATTTCCGTCATGTAATAGAATGACTCCAAACGGCTTAAATGCAGGATTGCCTGCGTTGGAATCTCGGATGCGTATGAAATCTTACCATCTGAATCTACATACCAGACGTATGAGTTGTTCGTCTTGGCTATGGCACGGACAAATGTCTGCGTCATCGTATCAAATTGCTGCCGGTCTGTGGTATTCTCCGAAATAAGGCGATATCCCTCAGACGCACTGGCAGCGGAAGTATACAGCGCCTGTGAGCGTTCGGATACGATGGATTGCGAGGTTTGCTGATAATAGACGACACACAAAAGGCCAAAGATAAAAATAGTGGCAAGAACCAAATAGATAATCGTTCGAAAATATACGGACTTTCCCTTATTTGAATCTGTCATATCGGCTTGCGCCTCACTCCAATCAATTTCGCCTTACGTTGTTTCAAACTTATATCCGACACCCCATACGGTCTTGATCTGCCAATTTACGACACGAGTAACATCTTCGATCTTCTCGCGAATTCGTTTCACATGAACATCAACGGTCCTCGACTCCCCATAGAAGTCATAGCCCCATACATTCTCCAGTAGTTGTTCTCTTGTAAAAACCCGGTTCGGATGTGAAGCCAAAAAGAATAAAAGCTCCAACTCCTTCGGTGGCATCTCGATTTCCTGACCATCCACCAGAACCGCATAACGTGCCTTATCAATGGTAAGCCCCTGGTATTGAACAACCTCGGTCGTTTCCTTGGTCTCAGAAACAAGCGATACTGTCTCTTCCTTCTTCTCGACACGACGTAAAACGGCTTTCACGCGAGCCAGCAGCTCCTTCGGTTCGAACGGTTTCTGAACATAGTCATCCGCTCCTAACTCAAGTCCGACAACCTTGTCAAGAGTATCCGTTCTTGCAGTCAGCATAATGATCGGAGTATCAGATACTTTCCTGATCTCTCTGCAAATATCATATCCATCCCTGCCCGGAAGCATCAGGTCAAGAATAACGATATCCGGTTGAGAAACAAGAAACGTATCGTACGCACGTTCTCCTGTCAAACAGCTGATTACCGCAAATCCATCCTTATCAAAATATAGTCGTAAAACTTCGACGATATTCGGATCATCGTCAACAACTAGAACCTTCTTCATATCATTACCTCATGGTTTGCTGAGCATCTCATTCAATTCTTCGAGAAAAGAGTTCACATCCTTAAACTGACGATAAACGGAGGCAAATCGAACATAAGCGACTTCATCAATATTCTTCAGCTGTTGCATCACCAGTTCTCCAACCTCTTGCGAGGAAATCTCCCGGTTCGCCGCTCCCTGGACCTGCGATTCTACAAAGCTCAAAAGCTCCATAATCTGATCATGTGATACAGGGCGTTTCTCGCAGGCCTTCAATAATCCGGTCATGATTTTCTCTCGATTGAACGGCTCTCTCGTTCCATCCTTCTTTATGACGAGAAGCGGTAGTGTCTCAATCTTCTCATAGGTAGTAAAACGCGCCTGGCACCCGATGCACTCTCTTCTGCGACGAATAGCCGCACCATCCTCGGCCGGTCTTGAATCAATAACTCTATCTTCGTCATGTCCGCAATATGGGCACTTCATACTTAATCACTCATCCATATTATCATTATCTGTCAAAAACCAAGGCAAAATACGATTCTTCTTCTCCGGTTGCTTCTGAGACTCCTGAACAGGAGGCGCATTTCTTGGCGGACGCGTTGGTGAAACACTCGGCTGAACGCGTGCCGGAGCAGGCTGATACGGCGGGATTTGAGATGCACTCGGCTGTGACGAATATCCAGGTTGCGGATATCCGGAAGGCGGAGCATAGGAAGGAGCAACGGGCTGAACCGGCGGATAGTAAGGCTGCGGTTCTTGTGCGGGAGCCTGATGCTGATACGGCTTGACAGCCGGCTCGTTCATCGTCTTCTGCTGCTCCGGGTCTCCAAACAGGAACTGAGGCATCTCCGGTTGACGCTTCACGACCTGTTGCGGCTCCTCCTGTCTGGAAGGATATGAAGCAACAACAGGCTGAGGAATAGCAGGTTCACGAACGTTTGTCATCGGGGGTGCGTTCCGGGAAAGGATTGAGGTTGCCGGACGGAATGCCTGCGGCTGGTCGGCACGCTCAAATCCCGATGCAATAACGGTGATCATGATCTCGTCCTCAAGTGTGGGATCAATGACGGCACCGACAATGATATCCGCGTCAGAAGACACTGAGTCACGAACGACAGATGCTGCCTCGTCGATTTCATGAAGCTTCATGTTGCGGCCGCCTGTAAAATTGATAATCACGCCGCGCGCACCTTCGATGGTCGTATCCAACAACGGGCTGTTGATAGCCTGCTTAACGGCTATCGAGGCACGGTTCTCACCGGATGCCCGACCGATTCCCATGTGGCAAACGCCGGCGTTTGTCATGACACGCCTTACATCAGCAAGGTCAAGATTGATCAGTCCGGGGATCGCAACAAGATCAGAAATTCCGGCTACACCAAACTTAAGGACCTGGTCAGCCATATTGAACGCATCATCGATTGAAGTATCCTCATCCGTGATTTCCAGAAGCTTATCATTCGCAACGACAATAAGGGAATCAACATATTTCTCAATCTCCCGAATTCCGCGTTCAGCATTCTGGGAACGTCTCGGACCCTCAAACCGGAACGGTCTGGTAACGACCGCTACCGTAAGAATACCGAGTTCACGCGCAATCTGCGCTACGATGGGAGCAGCTCCTGTACCTGTTCCGCCGCCCATACCAGCAGTAATAAAAAGCATATCCGTACCGCGCACCGCCTGAGCAATCTCATCCTTGGATTCCTCCGCGGCTTTCTCTCCGATACTTGGATCAGCACCGCAACCTAAACCCCGGGTAATCTTCTCACCGATTTGTATCCGGGATGGAGCCTTCGACCGGGCCAGTGCCTGGTGGTCTGTATTGATGGAAATAAAGTCTATCCCCTGTACAGCACTGTCAATCATGCGATCAACTGCATTACAGCCGCCGCCGCCAACTCCGATAACTTTAATTGCGGCAAAAGGTTCTTCTTCCATCGAGAAACCCAGTCTGTAGTCTGACATATTGATATCCTCCATTTATTTCAATAGCATTTCATATAAAATTGTCGCAATCGCTTCTTTTGTG
Source organism: uncultured Mageeibacillus sp. (assembly GCA_964579245.1). Classification (GTDB taxonomy): domain Bacteria; phylum Bacillota; class Clostridia; order Saccharofermentanales; family Saccharofermentanaceae; genus Firm-13. Next base: position 46,145 of record CAZOFY010000008.1, on the reverse strand, counting down.
TCAATTTACCTGATTTTACACTAAATATTGTGGTCAAGCAATAGAATCTGCACGAATATTGCAATTGTGTTACGATTCTTTTCTGTCAATATCCGATCCGGTATCGCTCATTTCCTGCTCTCCTTTGCCAAGATGTCTGGCTGCCCGTTTCTGATCGTATCTTTCCAAAAGCAAACGACGGATCACAGAGAAATTTAGAAAGATTCGATTGCCGAATGCAAAAACCGCGGCCAGATTCAAGGGGAGGTTCAACTGATCTCCCAAAGCCGCAACAGCGACAGCTATGGCTCCGTTCCCCAAAAGCCCCGTAACAAAAAGTCTGGCGTTGAACTCCTTCTTCATGTCTGCGACTATTGCTCCCATGATTGAATCAATGGTTGCAAGAATAGCAACTGCAACATACGTCGAATACTGGGACGGAATATCGAAATTTATAAAAAGCCCCAGGATCAGACCAAGAAGAAGTCCTAATAACGGCAGCATGTCTCCTCCTGTTCATCAAGTCGGGCTGAAGGTGTTTTCCTCACCGGACATATCCAGAAAACCTTCTCCCGCATTGTCAAAAGCGCCTTGCTCAACAGCAAATCTCAGCCATGTCATATCATCACGAATGTCCTTCAAAGAACCAATGCGGACCAGAAGCTCTTTGTCTGTCGTCGGAAGATGTATGAGAAGAAAGACCGCTTCACTTCCGACGCTTCGAACGGATCGGATGCTCCTCATAAGAGAATATTCACTTATAGCATCCTTATTGTCATCCGCAGCAAGAACCGCCCCAAAAACCGTCAGGCAAGCGTTTAACTCCTTGTTGCCTGCCAGATCAATCTTCTCGCCGAGAACAGCGGAACGAACCGGTAATCCGTTCATCTGCGGAACAGTTGACGGAATCTCACCTTCACAAAGTTCAACGACGTAGCCATTAAGGTCGATCACTGCATAAGAATCCGGCAGACTGATATAGGCGATCCGTTTCCTCTCCACGACATCGATATTCACTGTGGAAGGAAATTCCACCTGGATCCTGATATCGCTGATGTAGGGATACTTCTTCTTCAAACCATATTCAATATTACCATAACGAAAAGAAAATAATTCTACAATTCCACCACTAATATTACGAAATAAATGCATTCCCTTTGAGATTTTACTATCCCGAAGAATTTCCTCCTGTGAAAGGACATCGCAGCCATTGACCCTGATTGTCTGAATATACATTTGAGGCAGGGCTGTCAGGAGAATGGCGCATAGCAATAAGATGACGACACCTGACAGTGCAATCGTTGTATACTTCGGAAAAGTCTTCGGTCTTCTTTTTCCGGGGACAGTTCCCTTCGTATCGTTTTCCAGTGAATGCTTCCCGCCTTCATCAGATATTTCGTTCACGTCTGCTTATCCCTCATTGATACGATCTTCATGACCTGTTTCACAATATCCGCTGCCGCTTCCGGCATGGACAAGGCTTTGGCATTCTCACCCATCTCCTTCAGACGATTCCGGTCTGCGGCAAGCTCCTTCAACTGGCTCATCAAAGACTCGCCTGTCACGTCCGCATCTTTTATCATAACAGACGCATGGTGCTGAACAAAAGCCTTTGCATTAGAGGTTTGATGGTCACCGGCCGCGTGAGGGTACGGTATCATGACAGACGGGACACCAAGGGCTGCAATTTCTGCACAGGTAATGGCACCGGCCCGACAGATCATCAAGTCTGCCGCAGCCATATATTGCTCCGGATCATATATGTACTCCCGGATCTCCAGCTTCTCACTCGCAGTGCCACATGTCGTCATCAATTCCTCATGTTGTTGCTTACCTGCGGAAAGAAGGATCTTTGTCTTTGGCGGAAGATCCATTACGGACATCGCGACGACTGCGTCATTAATCGTTCTTGCGCCAAGACTTCCGCCCATTGCCAACACGAAAAATACGTCCGAAGCAATTCCGAGAGTTCTTCTGGCCTCTTCTCGTGTCGCGGAAAAAAATACACTTTTCACGGGATTACCGGTAAAGACGACCTGCCGGGCTTTCGGAAAATAGAATTCGATGCCCGGAAAGCTGGTACACACCACTGCGTTTCTTGACAGAAGCCGGTTTGACCTGCCCGGATATGCGTTCTGTTCATGTAAAAGGACGGGAACTCTCAAAGCATGAGCCGCGCTGACCAACGGAGAGCATACATAGCCCCCGGTTCCGATCACAATATCCGGACAAAATGAGCGGATCAAGGACACGCAGGTGCGTCTGCCCGCAACGATATCTGCCAGAGCGGCAACCATTTTACGAGAAGGTCTGGTTGGAAGTCCCCGTGCCCGGATCGTGTGAATCACATAACCCGCCTTGGGGACAAGCTCACTTTCAAGCCCTCTTGCTGTGCCGCAGAACTCGATCTGACTATCCGGTTGTATTTCTCTTATCCTGTCGGCGATCGACAATGCCGGATGAATATGTCCGCTTGTACCGCCACCCGCTATCAAAACTCGCAAACTCATTTTTGCACCTTCTTCATGATGAAATCATTGTTAATTTTTTCCTCTTCACACCTGTTCTGGAAATCGCAAGTATCAGTCCGACCGCAACAAGGAAAAACAGGTTGGCTGTACCGCCATAGCTAAAAAACGGTAAAGTAATGCCAGTCGGCGGAATGACTCCCACAGCAACGGCTATATTGAAGTAAGCCTGAATGAGAATCAAACACGTGTACCCGACACACATGATGCGAGCAAAGGCGTTCTGCGCCTTCAGAGCCACGGCTATTCCTCCGACGAAGAACGCAAGAAACAGAAGAATAATGGAAACGCCTCCCACAAAACCAAGTTCCTCGCAAATAATGGCAAATACATAGTCGTTATGTGCCTCCGGAAGGTAAGAATACTTCTGCCGGCTGTTACCAAAACCAACTCCCAGAAGTCCGCCGGAGCCGATCGCAATTTGCGATTGCTTACTCTGATAAACGTCATTCTCGTCTGCCTTTTCTTCCTCTTTTTCGGCTGCGGCTTCTCCCTCCGTTGATTCTTCTTCGTTTAACGTCGCGAAAATATTAATACGCTTCAGAACATGCTCATAGTTGCCGAGCATGGATTGTTTCTGTTCAAAGGATGTTACGGCCATCAGCACATTGCCCGCAATAAGAGCAATCAGTATCAACATCAGGCCTCCGTTGATCCACGACTTAAGAGATATTCTCGAGACCAACAGACAGATAAACAGCAGTACAAGCATAATGATGAAGAATGACATATGAGGCTGCAGGAAAACAAATATCAAACAAACAAGGACGAGCAAAACAGGAAGGACAAGATCGATGATTGGATCCATATAGGACTGAACTCTCTCAGACTTGAATGTAAGCCGGCCGTTCTTCCGGAGCCGCAGGATAAATGACCTGTATCCGGCCAGACAGAATATCAAAGCTATTTTCACGACCTCGGAAGGCTGAAAGGATTGGTTGCCGATATAGATCCAGCGACGCGAGCCCGAATCAACATCTCCGTTGAATTTTGTATATACAACAAGTCCGAGAGCAATGACGTACGCCAGAAATACAAAGGGAATATGGTCATACACTTTTACCGGTATCATACTGATGACGGCAACGATTGCAATGCCGATCAATGTGTATTTGCTTTGGTTCAACACATAGAAAAGAGGATCGTCCGTCTTGACATAGGCAATCGGCATGCTTGCCGAGAACAGCATAATCAGACCGAAGCAAATCAACACGACGGTGATCAGCATCATCGGCATACTCATCCGGTAAGGGGATTCGATCTCCATCAGCGTGTCATCCTGGCGAAAAGCTTCCCCGGTGCCCTTCGCGGAGCTCTTTCTCCCGCGTATCTCTGTCATGCTTCTCCCTCCGGTGCATCGTTCTCTTCGATGGTGCCAAGGATCGCTTCAATTACCTTTTCCATGGCAAAGGCGTGTGAGCCCTTGGCGAGGATTGCGTCTCCCGGCTTCATTTCCTGCAGCAAAGCAGCCGTGAGCTTTTCCCTGGAGGGAAAAATACTGACTGCTATATCCGGACGGATCATACGAGCCCCGGCCTGCATGCTCTGTGCGTGGTCACCGCAAAGATACAGGCGATCAATACCCGCTCTGGCGGCCGCCTGGCCAATTGACAGATGAAGAGCTTGTGCATAGGAACCAAGCTCTAGAACGCAGCCCAATGCCGCGATCGATCTTCTGTTTTCCTTTGACGCAACCAGATTCAGACTTGAAAAAGCGGCTTCCATGGATTCCGGACTCGCATTGTATGTATCGTCGATTAAAAGATAATCCCGGGTTCGTATCATTTTGCTACGACTTCCGGCAGGATGATAATCAGACAGACCATGCGCGACAGAGGAAACGGAAACATCAAGAACCAATGCCGCCAGAATCGCGAACATCGCGTTTTTTACATGATGCAAACCAACAGCCGGTATCGATATTTTATCCATTTGATGCAACTGTGTTTCCCCGGGCTTTCTCGCCTCTACGACAAAGCTCGTCACTTCATGATCACATTGAACGGACTTGGCACGCACGGCCCAGTCGGAGTACAGGTCATCTGCCGTTCCCTCGTCCAATGTCTCGCCGATTCGAAACACTTTCTGGTCCGTGTCTTTTCGAAAATACGAATTCAGATACGAATCATTACCTGAATATAAAAGGACGCCGCCGTCTCGAAAACCTGAGCAGATCTCAAGCTTTGCGTCTCGAATCTCCTCCCGACTGCCGAGTCGTTCAATATGAGATACTCCGATGTTCGTGATAACAGCAATGTCAGGCTCGGCAACCAGGGACAGGGCCTCGATTTCCCCGCGCTTTCGCATACCCATCTCCAGAATCAGCAGCTCTGTATCCCGTGGTGCGGAAAGAATTGTCATCGGCAATCCGATCTCATTGTTCAGGTTATGCTTCGTCGCATGCGTACAAAGCGTTCGGGAAAAAGCATAGTACAACATCTCTCTTGTTGAAGTCTTTCCGACGCTTCCCGTGACCGCTATCACCCGACACTGAAGCTTTCTTCGCCAAGCTCTGGCGAGAGCTTGAAGGGCAACCAGGGTATCCGGTACAAGGATACCCGTCATTGCCGCAGGAAGATCCTCCTTACGGGAAAGCAGTGTCATACCCGCACCCTTTTCTGTCGCGGTGGCAAGAAAAGCATGCCCGTCGAATCGATCTCCCTCCAAAGCGACGAACAAGTCGCCCGGCCTTAGACTTCTTGTATCGGTGGAAATGCCGGAACACGAACTTGTCATGTTACGCGATGACTCAGATGGAGTCAGAAGAGCGCCGCCGGTCGCCTGTATGATCTCTTCGAGTGAAAACATAACCGCTTCTTCTCCCCGATTAATCATGATTTCTCATCTCATTCATAAGCGCAAGTGCTGTTTCAGCATCATCAAAGTGGATGGTCTTGTCTCGAAATATCTGATAATTCTCATGTCCCTTACCTGCTATAACGACAAAATCGTCCTTCTCGAGGAGCCCCAAAGCCAATCGGATTGCTTCCTTCCGGTCGGGTTCGACTAGAAATTTGCCGTTCGTTTTCGAGAATCCCTGTAAGATATCTTCAATAATCATCAATGGGTCTTCATTTCTTGGATTATCCGACGTAATCACTGTAATGTCGCTCATCATTCCGGCAGTCTCACCCATTTCAAAGCGTCTGGTTTTCGAACGGTTTCCGCCGCAGCCGAAAACGGTTATCAGCCGGCCCGAGCAATACGCACGCAGGGTGGAAAGAAGATTCTCAAGACTTGCCGCATTGTGGGCATAATCTACGAAGACGTGATAAGACATCGGGTTCGGGACGGCTTGAATCCGTCCGGGAACACGGGTATTTGCAAGAGCTCGCCGTACACTGTCAAAGGAAACGCGGCCTAAGCCGGCAAATCCGATCGCACAGAGCGCATTATAAACGTTGAATTTTCCGGGCATACAGACGAAAACTTCTCCGTTGTACCACGGGCTCTGCAAAGAAAACGTCGTCCCGATTGATCCTTCTCTTTGTTCTTTTCGAAGATCAGTCGCTTTGATATCCGCATCCTTTTCAATCCCGTATGTATAGACCGTGCAACGTGTCTGAGCGTATGCGATCGCCTGATCGGCTACGGAACAGTCCTTGTTAATCAGCGCATGATCAGAAATATCGAAAATCCGGAGCTTGGCGTTCAGATATTCGTCCATATCGGCGTGTTCGCTGTCTCCGATATGATCATGGTACAAATTGGTGAATGCCCCGACAGAAAAATGGCAGGCATGGACCCGGGACAGCTTCAGCCCCTGAGAGGATACCTCCATAACGCAATTATCAAGTTTCTCGGAAACCATCTCAGCCAGAAGAGCCTGCAGTTCATAGGATTCAGGCGTAGTATGAGATGCCTGAAAGACCTTGTCACCGATAATATTTGACACGGTTCCCAGAAGGCCCGATTGAAGACCGGCCTCGTGAAAAATGTCGCGAAGCATATAGGTCGTCGTTGTTTTACCCTTGGTTCCGGTTATCCCATAGAGAGTCAGGTGGTCGCTCGGCGAATCAAAGAACCTCGAGCTGATATGAGCCAGTGCCTGCCTGGTATTTGTAACAGAAAAAATACTGCAGCCAAATTCCTGACACAGCTCCGCCAGTTGGGAACGGGACAGAACTGTTTGATCCTCCTGAATGACAATTGCCGCGGCTCCCTGACCGGCCGCGGCACGCAAAAATGCATGCCCATCCGATACGTATCCTCTGACACAGACAAACAAGGTGCCACGGGTAACCTTTCTTGAATCATAGGCGACCTGACTGATCTGTATTTCTGTATTTCCATGGATCACTTCAAAAGGCAATCCAATCATCAAATCATAAACGGTTTTCATCTTTCGCTCCTTCACGCCATAACGAGATGTATAATCGTTCCTTTTTCGACTCTTGTCAATGCCACTTGCTTTTCAGTTCCGCCTCCGCTCTCTTCACTTGTTTCATCTGAGGAGGGATCCGTTGTTTCTGAAGAGCTCTGAACTGTTGTTTCCGAAGATTCCGGAAGAGTCGTTTCTGATGTTTCGCCCGATGCGGTCTCGCCTGTCGGAACTTCGCCCGGGGCAACCGACGGACTGATTGCCGGAGTAATGCTGGGAAATGGCGTAGGTGTAATGACGGCAAAAGAGGGATTCTGAGAGACGACGACCCCTGTCAGATCCCCTTCATATACGATATTCACACCGCACTTCTGAGCCTCTCGAATACACTCCGTGATATTTTTCCCGGTGAAATCAGGCAAAACGACTTCCGTACGGGCAGCATCCGGTGAAGGATAAAGAACAATGGTCGAGCCTTGATGCAAGTTCTCACCGGCAGCCGGAAAAGACATGGAAACAATTGTATCATCAGTCATTTCCTCAGAACCCTTACACGCTAGAAATTCACCATATTCAAGCGAGAGCTTCATTCTTGCCTCTTTATAGGTTATTCCGCTGACCTCAGGAACAGCATACAGTGTGGATAAATACTCATAATCCGTTTCTGAATACTGTCGTTCAACACCCATATAATCAAGAGTCTTCGAAATAATGTCCGCTGCCGTCCGAGTAGCGCAGCTTGATCCGACCTCTTTATCGGACGGCATATTTACAACTACCAGCACAACGATTTTGGGATCATAGGACGGCGCATAAGAGCCGAAGGAAAGAACGTGGAGGCCGGCATTCTCTCCTGTTTCAATAGTTGATGTACTTGTCTTGCCTGCAACCGAAAAGCCCTCGACATAGCCTTCCCGACCGGTTCCCTCAGTAACGACCATCTCCATCAAAGCCTTGATGCGCCTTGATGTGTCCTCTGAAAGTATCGTACGGATAGCTTCGGGCTCAAACTCCTTGACAACATTTCCGTTGCGGTCGGTCAGGCGGTTGGCGATCTGCGGGGTCATCAAAGTGCCCCCGTTGACGATGGCGCAATATGCATTGGCAAGCTGCAGGGGGGTAACCGTCGAGGATTCTCCGAAGGAGAGTGTCTGCATGTCAATCAGTGTCGGTTCCTTATGAAAAATACCGACACCCTCAACGGGGAGATCAATACCTGTCGGTTTGTAAAAACCGAAATTGTGGACATATTGGTAGTACTTGTCTATGCCGATACGCTGTGCAAGCTGGACAAAGATCGGGTTACATGAATTCTTGAAGGCATCCGTAAGTGTCTCCGTTCCATGATTATCAGACGTCTTCTGGCTCCAGCAACTAATCGTGTAATCACCTGAATCAATCGGTGCATCACTGAAATACTCATCTTCGTACGTCAAGCCCTCTTCCAGCGCTATGGCTGTCGTCAATGACTTAAAGGTAGATCCGGGTTCATAGGTGTCAGAAATTGCACGGTTGCGCCAGGCCTTAGAAATCAGCAGTTTGATTTGATCTTTCTCAGCCATCGTATCCCAAGCTTGCTTATCCACCCAATCCGGTTCGGCCGTCGGATCATTCGGATCAAAATCCGGATAGGACGCCATCGCGTGTACACGACCGGTATACGGGTCCATGACGATCGCGGTGACACCCTCGATAACATCATACATCTCAAAAACATCTTCACATGCGGTCTCAGCAATATCTTGAATGGTAAGGTCAATGTTCAAGACGACATTATATCCGTCCTGAGCGTTGATTGTTGTCGGCGCGGAAAATGGCAATGCTCCTTGTGTGTAATTGTCGACCTCAACATAAGAATAGCCCTCTTTTCCCGTCAACACGGAGTTGTATTGTGCTTCAATGCCTAGCTGTCCGGCAAGAAGTCCGTCTGTTGCCGTGGCGTATCCGATAATCTGGGATGCCATGGCGTCGTTGGGATAGTATCGCTTTGCGACAGAGTCGATCGCCGTTCCGCCGATATTATGTTCACGGAGGAAAGCCTTCAATACATCAATTTGCGATTTTGATACATTCTTTGCCAGCTGAATATATGGGGCATCCACCTGCTTCATAGCATCAGAAAGCAACAACGGGTCGATCCCCAGAGTCGATGCGACCGTGTTACAGATTGTTTCCTCATCGACATCCTTTTTCAGCGGGATAAAGTCGGAAGGCGTGATCCCGACGGTATAAACATAGCTTGTACCCGCCAGAACATCACCGTTGATATCAAGTATTTCTCCTCTTTCAGGCTCGTCCTTGATTCTTTGCCAATGCTTCTGAGATGCCTCTTTCGAAAACTGCTCGAAATTTACGACCTGGATTTCATAGAGAGCATGGATTAAAAAGGCCGAGGCAATCACAACGCATAAGCCTAGAAAAAGAATCCAGCCCTTCCATAAACTGGAACGGATAGATTCTTTATCTGTTTGTCTTATAAAGAGCCGTTTTCTGGCAGACATCCTATTGCCCCTTTTACCGCCCGATCGATCGTCCGTCAAAATAGGCGCCTTCCCTTCACATTAGTTCCGAATAGTATTGTGCCAGATTTTCCTTAGCCGCGGCAAGTCCTATTTTGCTGTTCGCAGATGATACTTCGAAATCATTCGTGACCAGTTGATCCTTACCCGGCATCTCAATCGTAATAACCTGCCTCACTGAGGGAGTCTGCATACCGAGGCGTTCCATTGCATCCCAGCGGACCTGTTCGAAATCCGTGCTGATGACAAGGTCCTCCCTGATTTGACTTGTTCTCTCTTGAAGGGCATTAATCTCCGTTACCATCTCGTTATTCTGATAATTCTGCAGCGTGATCTGGGATTGACGATACAAAACGACGCTGAATACAGCCGCAACCAGAGCAATGCCGATAACCGCCAGAACAGCTTCACGAAAGCGTTTATGAGAAACATAACGTTCGTGCTTCTTGATCTGCTGGATCATCTCGTTCTTGCGTTTGATTTCCTTAGTTTTTCTGGCACGTCTTGCTGACTCAGAGGCACTTCTCGATGAAACAGCAGAAGCACGGTTAAGGGTAACCTTTTGCACCTCAATCCATTCCGGTTCTTCATAGTCCCCGAAATATTTCGCTTCCAGTTCATCCCAGTCGTTTATTGCATATGCTTCCATTCTTCTGCATTCCTTTCAAACACTCTCAACTTAGCGCTGTGAGCTCTTTTATTCACGGCCGATTCAGAAGCACTCGCTTCCATTGGCTTTCTGCTAATGACCTTCCCCATCGACTTTTTTCCGCATATACAAATCGGAAACTTGCGCGGACAGGTGCATGGTGATTCCAGTTTTCGAAAAGCTTCCTTGACCAGTCGGTCCTCTAGGGAGTGGAAAGAAATGATCGCCAGTCTTCCCTTCGGTGCAAGGATCGCAGGACCGAAATCCAGGAGCTTCTCTACCGCCTCCAGTTCATGATTTACCTCGATGCGAATGGCCTGAAAGCATCGTCTGGCGGGGTGTTGTTCTTCTTTTCGGGCTTTCGCCGGCATTGCCTGTGTTATAATCTTCGAAAGCTCTGTCGTCGTCTCAATTGGGCTGATCCGCCTGCGTTCAACGATTGCCGAGGCGATTCTCCCTGCATATCTTTCTTCGCCGAATTGGCGAAATATCCAGACCAATTCCTCTTCTTTGTATACATTCACAACTGTTCTGGCAGAAATTTTCTGGTCCTTGTCCATTCGCATATCCAGAGGTCCCTCTGACGCATAGGAGAATCCGCGATCCGCCGTATCCAGTTGATGGGACGAGACTCCAAGGTCCGCCAAAATTCCATTTACTTTCTCAATGTTCATTTCCTGCAGAACCCTAGCCACATCCTGGAAGTCCGAACGAACCAGAATCCATTCGGCTGACTTCTGCTTCACGCTCCGAACCTTCTCACAAGCCCGCAGCGCCTCCTCATCCTTATCGAAGGAGATAAGCCGCCCCTGTGGGCCGAGCCGGTCGTAAATACCTCCGCTATGTCCTCCTCCGCCAGCCGTGCAATCCACGTAGGTGCCGTCAGGACGGATGGAAAGCTGTTCCATACACTCTTCAAAGAGAACGGGAAGATGAGAAAATTTAGAGTCCTGTGACATTGTATTCCGTTAGGTCAAGATCCATTACGGAGCTCAACTCCTCCTTCTTCGCGTCATAGAACGTCTTAGAACAGATGTCCAGCTTATCTCCCAAATCGATGATGCTGATTTCACCGGACGGCTCAGCGCCGATATGCTCCCAAAGCTCGGACGATACAGATACTCGACCCTGGCTGTCCAGCTCACAGCTGAGTGCCTCACCAACAATGAGACGCATAACGCGCCTGACCTGCGGATCCATACTGTTCAAGGCTTCGAACTGCCGGCGGATGCTCTGGAAACGCTCTTCGGTATAGGCAGATAGATATCCCTTATCAAGGCTCAGAGTAACGACAATCCTGCCGCCCATGCTCTCTCGAAGCTTGGCTGGCAGAAAAAATCTACCCTTGGCATCTATCTTGTTCGTAAATCTAGCCATATTTTTCCCCAGTTTCCACAGAGTTATCCACCACAATCCACCACATCAATGGATATTAACTCCACTTTGCACCACTTGTCTTGTATTTTACACATACTTGTAATGAAGTTCAAGCGATTTTGCGAATTGGTCGCAAAAATGATGATGTATTTTGCATCATAACAACCCCTCAAACGGGTGATTTAGTCCAGGGCTATAAGCATTGTTACTTGCCTGTGTAAATGCGCTGGCTTTTATATTCATTCAAGCCTCTACAGCCATTGCCGCTTATGATTTGTGGAGGTATCCCTTCTTGCGGGATGCAATAGCAATTGCGTTGGGCGCGTCCACTAAAGGGCGTCTTACATTACTTGCTAACATGAAATGGGTCCTCGTATTCTTTCGAGTGCGTTGAAAAGTGATATGTTCCAATGAATAGAATATTAGGAATATCACATAGTAATACATACTAAATGACGGATTTAGAAGGATTTGGTATGTATTCATTGATAAGATATTTGATCCTCACAAGCCCCTGTACATACTAACTCGCAATAATTCGCGAATTAGTATGTAATCAATGACAAATAACTTTGTACTTGCTCATTGATCTACATACGAATAGTCGTGTTTCGCCTATTTAGTAGGTATTCATTGACGAATAACACCTTTATTGCTCATTGATGCACATACGAAAAGTCATATTTCGACGATTTAGTAGGTAATCAATGGCAAATAATGCGTTTGGAATTTATTTACTATGTATAGTGGTTTCAAAAGCTCTACTCTATTTCGAAGGGTGATTTTCGTATTTGGGATCCATATCTATCCTTAGAGGCTTAAATATCTTTACTCGATTACAAATGGTGTTTTTTGGTGTATACCCACTTGCCCGCCAACTTCGTAGCAGGTGGGTTCTCCGGTTTCTCCCCACGAGTCAGACAAGCACTTGCCCACCAACCTCATAGCAGATGGTTTTTTGTTTCGCTCGTTTGTGCGAAATGGGCTTATGCCAGAAAAGAAAAAACCGTCGAAGATCAGTCTCCAAACGGTTTTTTTGTTATATATTTACTATTGATTTATTTACTTCTGGACAAGGCTTCGATCCATAGAAATATTCATAATCAATCCTACTCCGATGAAGCTGACAATTAACGCCGTACCCCCCAAGCTGATAAACGGGAGCGGAATTCCGGTAATCGGGAGCAAGCCGACACACATGCCCATGTTCTCAATAAAGTGAAACGCAAGTCCTGCCGTCATCCCGATGACAATGAAGGAATATGCTTTCTGAGAACTGTTCGCGGCAACGTACAGGCATCGCGTTAGGAAAATAAACGCCAGAAGGATAACAGCAGTCGTACCAATAAACCCCAGATGTTCCGATACGGCAGCAAAAATGAAGTCAGCTTCCTTGACCGGAACATATACGATATTACCGGTATGATTTCCGGTTAGTCCGCCGGAAGCGATTGCCATCTTTGACTGGATCAAATTATACTCCGCACTCGGATCGGATCCGGCAAACAGAAGGGACAGGATCCTCTTCTTCTGCATTTCGCTGAAGTAGAAATTCCAAATGACCGGAATCAATATGACTCCTCCCGACATCGCAAGAAAAAAATAGCGATACTTCATCCCCCAAACGAAAAGGATGAAAATAAACGAGAAAACAATAACCATTCCCGTACCGAAGTCCTTCTGATCGACGAGGATCATTACCATCGGCGGGGCATATAAAAGAGCCAAGTAAAGAAAACCTCGTTTCTTCGAGATCCTGTTTTCACTCATCGCTTGAAAAATGTAGGAAGCAATAATGATCAGTCCGATCTTTGAGAGCTCTGAGGGTTGAAAATTGCCGATGACCGGAAGCTTCATCCAGGAGTCTGCCCCCCATTTTGCTTCCATGGAATATCCGTCGATTGGTACGATAAAAAGAAGGATCTGTGATCCGATATACGTGATCCAACCGATCATTTTTAGAAGGCTCGTTTCCATCAGGCAGATCACAATCGCAATAAAGATGCCCAGTACAGCAGCTCCGGCCTGCCGGTAAAAGATACCGGGGTAATCCTCGAATCCGCTTGAGAGGACCTTGTTGAGTATGAACAGCCCAATCATCGTCAATGACAGTATCGGAACTGCCAGCCAATAGTCTACAGCCCTGAAATAGTGATTGCGAAGCTGTTCAATTCCGGAACGTGCCGTATTCATTTACTTCCCGCTTCCGTGTCCTCATTGACTGGTTCTGAAGTCGCTGTATCAGGATCAGCATCAGGACTTATATCCTCTTCCTGTTCTGCCGGCTCTTCAGTTGACTCGGGTACATTCATTGTATCTTCAGGCAACTCTGTTGTCTCAACAATCGCAGAACTCACATTTGCTGAAGTAAGCTCCATCTTATTCTTCTTGTATCGAAAAAAAGCGATAATGGTGAATCCGGCGACAATCATCAGCGCGCAGAAAACCTGTGAAGTACGCAGGCCTGTATCGCCTATGTACAGGGAGTCTGTACGAAGTCCTTCGATAAAGAAACGGGCTATGCCGTATAATATGAAGTAAGAAGCCGCACAGACGAAGGGAAGCTTGCTTTTTTCTCGAATCACTAAAAGAATGAAAAAGATAAGAATACATGCCAGAAATTCGTAGAAAAAGGTCGGATGAACCGGCAATGTAGGATCAAGTTCCGGGTTATTCATCGCCAGATACGCACTTGTCTCCGGGCTGATCATACCCCAAGGAAGTGTTGTGTTTGTACCAAATGCTTCCTGATTAAAAAAGTTGCCCCAGCGGCCGATTGCTTGTCCGAGCGGAATATAAACGATGAAGGCATTAAAGAGATCACCGGCTTTCCATTTCTTAAAACGTGCCAACACAAGCACCATCGCAAGAGACATCATGACACCGCCGATAACTGCAAGTCCACCGCTTCTGATATTAAAAATCGATACCGGATTATCGGCAAACTCAGACCAAGCCGAAGCGACATAGTATAATCTTGCACCGATAATGGCGGCCGGTATAATGACCAGACTTATATCGATGATATCATCCGGTTTAAAGCCGAAGCGCTTAGATTGCAACATGGCCAAAGCGATACAGGATGCAAAGGCAAGGATGATGCAAATGCCATACCAATAAACAGGAAATGTTCCGATAGTAAATGCGACACGATCAATATTCAGATCATTGATACCAAGACCTGGGAAACTGACTCCCTGCCCTGCATGTAAAAAAGCTACATTCATAAAGGGTTCTCCTTAAATATTCACGTTTCTTGCAGCACAGAAGAATTCTGTGACAACGCGTTTATCATACCACACCGGGAAGAAGATTCGAATACTCATATCGGTGTCGATCGTGATATTGCCTTACTTTTGCCATATCTCGAAAAACCTGGTCCTTGAGCATCTCAACTCCTGCAAAGCAACACTCACCGCGAATATAATCCAGAAAATACACGCGAATCGGCTGTCCGTACAAGTCCATTTCCCGATCAAACATCGTTGTCTCAATCAGAATTCCCGATTTTGACGGATTGACCGTAGGCCTGACACCGACGCTGGTAATCGACGGGTACATCTCTTCCGCAGTGAAAAGAAGCGAAGCGTATACTCCGTAGGCAGGGATGACTTTACCGTCTTCGATCGGAATGTTCGCGGTGGGAAACCCCAGGGTTCTTCCGATCTTTCTTCCGACCTGAACCATTCCTTGATACGAAATCGGATAACCCAGAAGGATGTTTGCCAGATGAATGTTTCCCTCTTGGATCAGTCCGCGGATTCTCGAGCTGGAGATGACCTGTCCGTCATGACAAATCGGAGCAACCGTATATACACGGACCTGATTCTTCTCCGCCCATTTCCGTAAAAAGGAAATGTCACCCGAGCGATTATTGCCAAATCGATAATCCTCCCCGCATACAATCACTCGCGCATGCAGCGTGTCTTTCAGGATTTCGGATAAGAATGCCTCCGGACTCATATCGGCCAGACGGGAGGTGAACGGAAATAGAACGGTCTCGTCGACGCCGGACATGGAGAAATAAGCGCATTTCTCGGCTATCGTAGTGATGACCGCCGTCTTCTCAGAGGATGTATCCTCCTTCTTCGACTTCGGAAGGGACGAAAACGTATGAACCGCAGCGGATAATCGATTCAGTCGCGCCTCATAGGTTAGTTTTTCGAGTATTGCGCGATGCCCGGCATGAACTCCGTCGAAATACCCCAAAGCAACTGCCCGCTCCCGAGCACCCTCAGCTCGAAAGTCCTGCGGTTCTTCAAAGCTGCCGTCAATATTCTCAGCAAACGTCCATACCTTCACGTTACGAAAACACCCTTTCAATACGAAGAATTTGTCGACCTTCCTTTTCGTCGGGAAAAACGACCGCCAGCGGCATCCCCTTAAAGTATACACAAATTCGCGGATCGGTCTGCCCTGCCAAAGAAACCTCCTGTATTCTGTCTTCGAAACAAGTCAGATCCAATTGACGTCCTTGACGAATATGTTCCGCTTCCTCCTCTGTCAGTGGGATTTGTTTCAAATGAGCGAGTGCAGAAGTCTCCGGTAAAAGCCGGCTGATCAATTCGTCGCGGCTCTGAACTGCCTCAAGGTCATCCAGCGAATAGGCTGTCGACAGCAAAAACGGCCCGCAACGCGTACGACATAGCTCTTGGGCATGCGCTCCAAAACCGCTCTGTTCTCCGAGCATTTCACAGATCGTTCGAATATACGTGCCTTTCGAGCACGACACCGAAAAATCTGCAGTCAGACCTTGTTGCGATGACACTGCATGTACAGTTGAAGAGTAAATGTGGATATGTCTCGTCTGACGTTCAACGGTTATTCCTTTTCTTGCATATTCATAGAGCGGCTTGCCGTCAATCTTCACCGCAGAGTACATCGGCGGCACCTGGTCAAGCTCTCCGGGCAGTGCGGTAATCAACTCGCGGATTGACCGGTAGTCTTCTTCGATCAATCTGTTGATTTCTGCGTCGGAGGGCTCCCGGCCGCCGATTCGACGACCTTCACGATCCTGCGTATCCGTATAGGAACCAAATCGAACCGTACATCGGTATTCCTTATCGTAGGAATCCATGTAACGTACGACTCGGGTAGCTTTACCGATACAGACAGGTAGGATTCCCGAGGCAAACGGGTCAAGCGTCCCGCAATGGCCCGCCTTTTTGACACCAAAAATCCGCCGGACACGCGACACCACTTGAAAGGATGTCGGTCCGACGGGTTTATGAACCAGAAGAATACCGCTCAATGACGCGTCGCCAATTATTCCTGTTCCGATAAGACTTCACCAGCCTTTTCGATAATCATTTTTGCTACTTCATTTGCTGTTTTTTCAAAGCAGGAGAAGCCGGCAGCCCTTCGATGTCCGCCACCCCCGAATTGTGCCGAGAACACAGAAGCATCAAAAGGGGAATAGGAACGAACATTGACACGGACCTCTCCGCTGACTGTCTCGCGTATGGCAAAAGAAGCTATGACACCTTTGATATCTCTCAGATTCGCTGCTAATCCGTCAGCCGAATCATCGCTGGCTTGACACTCCCGTATCATATCCTGAGTGACGACCGTCAATGCAAGCTTGCCATTGTAAAAAAAGCGCGCATTAGACAACGCTCTGGAAATGAGACGCATACGTTCAACATTCGTAAGATCGAATAAATTATAGGCATTCTGATATACGTTTGCACCGTTTTCGAGCAGGTCTGCCGCAATCCGGAAAGTCTTCGGCGTTGTATTCTGGTATGAAAACCGACCGGTATCTGATTGCAGGCCAGCCATCAAACTATTGGCCACCTGTGAATCCATAAGCTTGAGACCTGTCTTTTTTTCAAGAAGGTGGACGATCTCCGTTATCATTTCCGAAGTCGCCGCAGCATTCGGGTCAATCATTCGTAGTCCGTCGGCGTCGCCGCTCGAGATATGATGATCAATGACCATTGGATGCCGGGATTCATCAAAAAGCTGTCCGCTCTTTCCCATTCGTCCGGATTCAGAACAATCGACAGCCAATACTCCCCCCTGAGCAGACAGATACTCAGTGAATCGTGCGGGATCATATATCTCGAAAAGATCGGAAGACAATTCGAGGAATTCCAGGCGTTCGGGTATAGGCTCATCCATGAATACTCGGGCACGAATGTCGAGCTTCATCAGAGTCATGGCTATCGCTGCCGCAGACCCGAGACAGTCTCCATCGACTCGAACATGAGGAAATATCTGGACCTCCAGATTTGAGCCGCGATGAGACAAAAGCTTTTCTGTTATTGCTTCAGCGAATGTCTGCACGAGTCTCATCCTCCTTGATCGTCTTGTCGATCAAATTCATCAGTTTCATACCTTTCTCGATGGAGTCATCAAATACATAGTGCATATCCGGGGCAACCCTAAGATTGACACGCTTGCATACTTCCCGCCTGATAAAGCCGGAAGCGCTGGCTACAGCAGCCTTGAGGTCATCTTTTTCCTTCTCGGACCCCATGACAGACAGATAAACCGTCGCATGAGAAAGATCATGTGACATCTTGACCTCAAGCACCGAAGTCAGCATAGGTATCCTCGGGTCCCTGACTTCATTGCGCAGAATCTGTGAAATCACTTTCTGCATTTCATCGCCTACGCGAGCTGATCTATCAAGTCTCATTTTGTCTACACTCCTTTACGTCGCGAAGCGCGCCCGTATTATTTACGGGCGATCTCTCGCATCTCAAACGCTTCGATAATATCGCCTTCCTTGATGTCGTTAAAGCTGTCGATTGAAATACCGCATTCATATCCGGCTGCCACTTCTCTTGCATCATCCTTAAACCGCTTCAAAGAGGCAAGCTTTCCTTCATGAACGACGATTCCATTTCTGACGACACGAACCTCAGAGGACCGAAGAACCTTACCGTCCGTTACGTACGCACCTCCGATGGTTCCCACGTTCGAAACCTTGAAGATCTGACGGATCTCGATGTGTCCGAGAATAGCCTCTTCAAATTTCGGCTTCAGTAAACCCTTCATTGCTGCTTCAACGTCCTCAATCGCACTATAAATAACACGATAAAGCTTGATATCCACTCCTGTTTCTTTGGCCTTTTCCGCGATTCCGGTACCGGGACGCACATTAAATCCGATGATGATGGCATTCGATACATCTGCAAGCACGATATCCGATTCTGTAACTGCTCCGACAGCCCCGTGAATGACCTTGACACGAACCTCTTCGTTCGAGAGCTTCTCCATGGACTGAATTACTGCTTCGACCGAACCCTGAACGTCTGCCTTGATAATGAGGTTCAAATCCTTCACCTCACCAGCCGCCAGCGAGAGCGACAAGGTCTCCAGCGACATTCGGGAGCTCTTACGCAGCTGATCTTCTCTCTGCTTAACGCGTCTCTTTTCTGCAAGCTGTCTGGCAACCTTCTCATCCGTAACGGCATAGAAGATCTCTCCGGCTTCGGGCACATCCGGCAATCCGAGAATTTCGACCGGAATAGATGGGCCGGCCTTCTTGGACATAGCTCCCTTGTCATCCGTCATAGCTCGAATTCGACCTATGATTGAACCAGTAACAATGGTGTCGCCGGAATGCAAGGTTCCGCGTTGGACGAGAACCGTTGCGACCGGACCGCGATTCTTATCAAGCTTCGCTTCGATGACAGTTCCTTTTGCCTGTTTGTGAGGATCTGCCTTCAGATCCATAACATCCGCAGATAAGAGAACCATTTCCAGCAAGTCATCGATTCCTTCACCGGTCTTCGCGGACACGGGAACCATGACGTTCGATCCGCCCCACTCTTCGGGGATGATACCATGCTGAGACAGCTCCTGCTTGACCTTATCGGGATTCGCTCCCGGTTTATCCATTTTATTAATTGCAACAACGATCTCGGTATTGGCTGCCTTGGCATGATTGATTGCCTCTATCGTCTGAGGCATAACTCCGTCATCCGCGGCGACGACCAATATCGCAATATCTGTGACCTGGGCACCACGTGCACGCATCGTGGTAAACGCTTCGTGTCCGGGGGTATCCAGGAAGGTGATCTCTCTGCCCTTCAATCGAACCGTATAGGCGCCGATGTGCTGTGTTATTCCGCCGGCTTCACCCTTCACAACAGAAGCAGAACGAATCTTATCCAGAAGGGAAGTCTTACCGTGGTCGACATGACCCATGACGACAACGACCGGTGGGCGAGTCACAAGACCTGCATCCGTGTCTTCGGTATCATCAAAGAGGATATCCTCCTCTGTAACCTCAACAATCGGTTCTGTGGTAATACCGAATTCCGACGCGATAAGGGTAGCCGTGTCGAAATCAATCTCCTGATTTAGTGTTGCCAGAACACCAAGCTTCATCAGCTTCTTGATAACCTCGGCGGAACGCTTCTGAATTCCGTCGGAAAACTCCTTGATTGTGATGAATTCCGGTAGCTGAACATGCGAAAGGACAGCCTTCGGAGGTGGCGGCGCCTGGTTAATCATCGGCTTCCTTCTCGAAGATCTCTTCGACTTCGATCCATAGGGAGCAAATGTATCCAGGGCATTATCATCCTGCAGGATATCAGACGCGCCTCTTCCGGAAAATGCCGCGTTTACGGCATGCTTATTCCCTGCACGCTTATCCGCTGTCGGAAGAGCTGTCTTCGTCGCATCCTTCTTGATATCCTTGGCAGGCTCCTTGCGGCTCTTTTCATAGGCGTCGCGCTGGGCAATTTTCGCCTTCTCTTTCTCCTTCGGATCGACTATTATATCTGTTTTTGCAGGAGCTTTCCCTCCCGGACCGCCTCTGGAAGAACCACGAGATGCATATCCATTATCTTCCTTTGAACGTACAAATCCTTCATCCTTATCTCTCGGAGGAAATCCGCCGTCACGAGAACGCGAGGGAGGAAATCCGCCCTGCCCTTGAGGTCTTCCGCCCTGATAACCGCCCTGACCCTGCGGTCTTGCGCCCTGACCCTGATAACCTGATCCCTGATATCCGCCCTGGCCTTGCGGTCTTGTTCCCTGGCCCTGATAGCCGGAACCCTGATAACCGCCCGGACCTTGGGGTCTTGTTCCCTGGCCCTGATAACCTGATCCCTGATATCCGCCCTGGCCCTGCGGTCTTGTTCCCTGGCCCTGATAGCCGGAACCCTGATATCCGCCCTGGCCCTGCGGTCTTGTTCCCTGGCCCTGATAGCCGGAGCCCTGATAGCCGCCCTGACC
>CAZOFY010000008.1:0-25477 GCA_964579245.1 uncultured Mageeibacillus sp. | reverse complement strand
CCTGCGGTCTTGTTCCCTGGCCCTGATAGCCGGAGCCCTGATAGCCGCCCTGACCCTGCGGTCTTGTGCCCTGGCCCTGATAACCAGAACCCTGATATCCGCCCTGGCCCTGCGGTCTTGTTCCCTGGCCCTGATAACCAGAACCCTGATATCCGCCCTGGCCCTGCGGTCTTGTTCCCTGGCCCTGATAGCCGGAGCCCTGATAGCCGCCCTGACCTTGCGGTCTTGTGCTCTGGCCCTGATAGCCGGAACCTTGATAACCGTCCTGTGTTCTTGTTCCCTGAACTTGAGGAGCAACTTGAGAGGCGGCTGTCTGAGGCTTAGCCGATACATTCTCCTTTGAGGATGCGGCGTCAGAAACAGAACCAGGTATTGACATAGCCGGTCTCGCTTCCGCAGCGGTCTCCGATAAGGAAGGCTTCTCCTGCGGTTTGACTTCGATCGTCTCTGTTTTGGCAGACACAGCTTTTACCGTCGGAGGAGCGGCTTGCAGCGTTGACTCTGAAGAGATAGGAGTATTCATCGGAGCAGACGGAGGTATTGCCTTCGAAGCAGTTTGGTCAGCTCCAGCCGAAGAAGATTTAACGACAGCATCAGCGGCACCGGAAGAAGGCTCGGCAGGCAGAGGCTTCTCAGAAGCCTTGTCTGCTGGATCAGGCGCTACTTCCTTTGGTTTCTTATTGACACGACCTACACGCAATGTTTTCGTGCCGGATATACCGCTTACGGTAATGCCAATACCCGGGAGCTCCTTCTCTTCTTCAATATTTTTATTTGTGTTTTCAGGTGCCGATAAGCCCTTCGATTTGTTTTCGGTCATGAAATCCTCCTAATTGTATTCAGTAACTCATGTCAACTGATAATCGTCTTTGTTTCTTCTTCACCCAGCATTTGCAGTAAGCGATCGGCAAAGCCTTTATCCAATATACAGGCTACTGCCCGATCGTCTTTTCCCAAAAATTTACCCAGCATTTCTCTTGTTGAAAAACGGCGGAAAGGTACAGCCTCCTGGCGACAAACATCCGCTGTTTTCCTGGCGGTGGCATCAGATGCATCTTTGGTACAAAGCACTAAAAATGCAGATCCGGAACGAGTGGCCTGTGAGACAGCGTCATAACCGGAAGTTGTTTTACCGGCTCTCGTCGCCAACCCGAGAAAAAGAAGAATACTCTTCTCGTCAGCAGGCGATGTAGGCTTCATGCGACTCAATTCCTTCTCGTGTTTTGCCACTGTATTCTCCCGTCTGTGCTCAATCCTCTTGCGCCATCAGAACTGCCTGTTCAAAAAGTGAATCAATCACGTCCGACGACACTTCTGCCTTGAGACCCTTTTCGATTCGATGTGACTTTATGGCCTTCAGCAGACAGACTTTATTCTTGCAGGTATATACGCCGCGCCCGGGCTTCTTCCCGGTAGAATCGACACATACCAAGCCATCCGGCATCAGGACAATGCGAATAAGTTCCTTCTTGTTCTTCCTCTCCCTGCATGTTACACACATACGTTGCGGGACTTTCTTCACAGCGGGGGCCATAGATTATTCCTCGCTCGTTGTGTCATTCTCATCTGTGGTTTCCTGAGTTTCCGGACTGTCCGCCTCATCCGCAACAGTAAAGCGTAACATGAATTCATCCTGTATCAAGTCCCGAATCTGAGATTCACTCTTGATATCAATCTTCCAGCCGGTCAATCTGGCTGCGAGCCTGACATTCTGGCCGGAGCGGCCGATGGCCAGAGAGTATTGATGATCCGGTACAACAACACGTGCAGCCATTTCGCGAGATCCATCCGGCTTATCGAACACTTCAGTATCGACGCGGATGACCTTCGCGGGGGAGAGCGCATTACTGATGAACTGAGCAGGATCTGAATCCCATTCAATAACGTCCACCTTCTCTTGCCCAAGCTCATCCATAACCGCCTGGACACGCGCGCCCCTCTGACCGACGCAGGCTCCGAGAGGATCCACATTCTCGTCTCTTGAAGCAACCGCAATCTTCGTTCGAGAGCCCGCTTCGCGAGCAACAGAAACGATTTCAACGATGCCGGCGGCAATCTCCGGAACCTCTTGCTCGAAAAGCTTCTTCACGAGTTGAGGATGGCTTCTGGAAAGAGAAATTACCGGGCGGCCGCTGTTTTCCTCAACCTTAAGAATCAGAAAACGCATATGCTGATTAAAATTATACTTCTCTTCCTTGACTTGCTCTTGTCTTGGCAGTGTGGCTTCTGCTCTTCCGATGTCTACGAAAACAAACTTGCTGTCTTTGCGTTGGATTACGCCGGAAGCGAGCTCCCCGATACGCCCGGAGAACTCGTTCTGGATCCTGGCATGCTCAGCGGCACGAAGCTTCTGATTGATCGCGCTCTTGGCAGCCGTTGCTGCCAATCTTCCGAGAGATTCTACGGGAATGGTCATCTCAATGCTGTCGCCCTCTTCAAGCTCGGGATCGATAGCTTTCGCTTCCTCTAGAGAAATCTGTGTCTTGGGATTATCGAGAACGGCGGATACCGTACGAACCTCATACACGTACATTTCTCCGGTCTCCCGGTCAATCTCCGCAAAAACGTTGTCATTTTGCTTTGCATCTGCAAACTCTCTCTTAAAGGCAGCGACAATTGCCTCTTCAATCGCTTCAAAAAGAACATCCTCATCGATGCCTCTTTCCTTAGCCAGCAGATTGACAGCCTCAATCATTGATTTGTTCATCCTCTTCGTTTCTCCTTCCGTTATTTCACTCAGAAAAGGTTTCTCTTCTCTGATATATGTCCTGTTCTTAAAATCGGATCGTCCGCCTTACCATAGCGATTGATTCCCTTGGAAGCAGATG
Organism: uncultured Mageeibacillus sp.; assembly: GCA_964579245.1. GTDB lineage: Bacteria > Bacillota > Clostridia > Saccharofermentanales > Saccharofermentanaceae > Firm-13. The sequence goes on along the minus strand of CAZOFY010000008.1, from coordinate 22,649 downwards.
GTCGACTCCGCTTGTACTGACAGTGAGCGACTCTTCACTTACGTCTGTTATCATACCGGTTAGCTGTTTGATACCATTGAGCGAATGATAGAGGTTAACCTCAACCTCTTCACCAAGGTGTCTGGTAAAATCCGCGGAAGTCACCAGTGGCCGGGTCAGACCGGGAGAAGATACCTCGAGATAGTCCGGAATGACACCAAGCCTCGCATCCAGAATCGGGTCAACCGCCTTACTGACGAGCTCGCAGTCATCAGTAGTAACGCCCCCACGCTTGTCAATAAATATACGAAGGAAAAAAGCCTTGCCTTCCTTCTTGTATTCGACATCTACAAGATCGCAACCGGATTCATTCACTGTCGAAAGAACAAGATCATACGCCCTCTGGGCAATATGTGAGCGAGTAGCCAAGCGATTCCTCCATCATTTTGTTACAAAAGAAAGAGCGGGCAAAACCCACTCTCCACCACAACACTTCTTACACACATAAAATTTTATCACAAAGATTACATATATGCAACAATATTAGCTGCCGGTGTTCATTGCTGTCCATTTTGTGCGAAAGGTATGATTCTGCAGATTCAAACCATACTCTGATTATACAGTTTTAACAATTTGTACCGAAAAAAACAACAGTTACTCTTCAACAAATCAAAAGAATGGGGTAGAATGATTATAATCCAATCAATTGGAAAATCAACGTAAGGGAGATGATGCCAATGATACGAGTAATCGCAGGTGCAAAAGGCACCGGAAAGACAGCTCAGCTTGTTGATGATATCAACGAGCAGGCATTCCAGGAGAATAACAATATTGTGTGTATTCAGAGCGGGAATCGCCTCGATCATTTGCTCAAGTACAAGATCCGTCTAGTCGACATAAAAGAGTATCCGGTCTGCGGCTACGATCAGCTACTTAGCTTCATCGCAGGAATCAATGCAAAGGATTATGATCTGACACACATTTTTATAGACAGTATCTTCAAGGTCACAAAGGATGAGAATCTTGATAACCTGGCTGCATTTCTTGCCAAACTGGAAACCTTCATTAATAATGGCCAATTAAGTGTAACAGTTGTGTGCAGCAGCGAGATTAATTCTTTACCGGAAGGCGTCAAGAAGTTCTGTTAAGATTTTCATAGCTACGAAGTTGCAATCAGGAAAGAGCAGGTTTTTTAGCAAAATCTGCTCTTTTTATTATTCTTACATGATGATATAAATATCTTATTGGATTCATTCCAAAATACTGCAATATATTGGAGGTTTTTTTATGATTAAGGAGTTCAAAGACTTTATTCTCCGTGGAAATGTTATGGATCTTGCTGTTGGTGTTGTCATCGCTACAGCGTTTACGGCTATCGTAAATTCTCTGGTCAAGGATATCATCATGCCTATCGTAGGAGTCCTCACATCCGGTGTTGATTTTTCAAATTTGAAGGTCGTTCTGCAGGCGGCGATTATTGATCCCGTGACACTGGAAGTGACAAAGCCAGAAGTAGCCATTGGATTCGGTCTGTTTATTAATGCGATTATTCAGTTCATCATCATCGCTTTTGTGATTTTCCTTGTTGTTAAAGGTATCAATAAAGCCCGTGCAACCCTCGATGCCAAGATCAAGAAGGAAAAGGCCGAAGAAGCCGCTCCTGAGATTTCAGCTGATGTTGCCCTGCTTACCGAGATTCGCGATCTTCTGAAGACACAGCAGAAATAAATGATCCTTTCTTAAATAAAGTGCATACTTTGTTGTCTTTTTTTGGTTGTTTTACGACCATTTAGTTGTGGTGTCGCTTCGTTGTGTTGTACAGTCTGATTTTTCGTGATACGTTAGGAGAAAATCCAAGGGAGGCCGATTGTGATGCGCAGGAATCTATCTATTCTAGTAGAAAACCATTCAGGTGTTCTCGCTCGTGTAGCAAGTTTGTTTGCTCGCAGGGGCTTTAACATCGAGAGCCTCGCAGTCGGCACGACCACAAACAACAGCATTTCACGAATCACGGTCAGCCTGTGTGCCGATGATGAACAAATCAAGCAGATTGTCAAACAGCTTCATAAGCTGCCGATCGTACTGAAGGTGAAGTGTCTCGAGCCTGAATCACATTTCAGTCGTGAGCTTGTATTCATCAAAGTCACCTGCAACGATGCGACAAGGACGAATGTTCTTCAGATCGTTGACATTTTCAGGGGGCATATCATTGATGTCTCTCCATCAACCGCAACGATTGAAATTTCCGGAAACAACGACAAGATCCAGGCGCTGACGGAATTGCTGATGCCATTCGGGATTCTCGAAATGGTACGTACCGGTCTGATCGCCATCGAACGCGGAGACCGTGTTCTTTCTCTGGATTCTTGACCGGGTCCCAGGCCACACGAATGCAAATCGTATGATTTGAAATATTTGTCTCATACTAAGAGGAGGCCAACCATGAAAAAGATTTACAAAGATGCAGAATGTCAAACACACGCGATCGACAACAAGACCGTGGCTATTGTCGGCTACGGCAGCCAGGGACACGCTCATGCGTTGAATCTGAAGGAGAGCGGCTACAATGTCATTATCGCTCTGTACGAAGGTTCCAAGTCCTGGAGTGTGGCTGAGGCCGCCGGCTTCAAGGTCCTGACCACAGCGGAAGCAACCAAGGCGGCGGATGTCGTCATGATCCTGATCAATGATGAGAAGCAGGCTGATATGTATGAAAAGGATATCCGTCCGAATCTCAGCGAGGGGAAGGCTCTGGCTTTTGCTCACGGCTTCAACATCCACTTCCAGCGTATCGTACCGCCGGCAAATGTCGACGTATTCATGATTGCGCCCAAGGGCCCCGGTCATACAGTTCGATCTGAGTACCAGATTGGACGTGGCGTTCCTTGTCTCTTTGCCGTTTATCAAGACTATACCGGCAATTGCCGTGACATCGCTTTTGCTTATGGCCATGGAATTGGCGGAGGCCGTGCCGGACTTCTTGAGACGACATTCCGCGAGGAGACCGAGACCGATCTTTTCGGAGAGCAGGCTGTTCTCTGCGGTGGTGTTTCCGAGCTGATGAAGGTCGGCTTCGAGGTTCTCTGTGAAGCAGGATACGATCCTGAGAACGCTTATTATGAGTGTATGCACGAGATGAAGCTGATCGTTGACCTCGTCTACCAGGGTGGCTTGACGCGTATGCGCTATTCAATTTCTGACACAGCCGAGTATGGTGATTATTGTATCGGAAAGCGTATTATTACAGATGATACAAAGAAAGAGATGAAAAAGGTTCTGGCTGAGATTCAAGACGGTACCTTCGCAAGAAACTGGATTCTTGAAAACCAGTGTGGTCGTCTCAACTTCAATGCCCGTCGTCGTCTGGAGACTGAGCACCCGATTGAGAAGGTCGGCCGCGAGCTGCGTTCCATGATGAGCTGGAACGATACAAACAAGTAATTCTCGTACTGATGAAGCAACCACCCCGGATCCGGCGGTAAACTCCTCCGAACCCGGGGTTTTTCTTCGTTTTCTTTTCTGAGTGTATCAAAAAGGGGACTATCTTCTCGATAATCCCCTCTGCTTCGTATGTTCGAAAAATCGGATTATGCTTTCCAGAGGCCGTGAAGATTGCAGTACTCATAAACATCAAAGGTGCCTTCTGCCGCTGCAATCAGGAATTCTGCCTTGGGCTCGTCGGCCGGTGTCAAATGCTTAATGAATACCTCAGAATCAGTAACCAGCGCGATCCACTCGATCAGATGTTCGGCTGTCATCGGATGAGCGATATCCCCTACTTTGACACTGACAGAGGAGTCGGTGACGGTTACAACGGGAACGTGCTTTTCCTTTGCGGCGGTATCGATTTCACCGGCCTTCAGCAACTTCATCGGCTTACCGCAGCAAACCAGCTCTCCGCCGCCCTCGTGAAGCAATGTTACGATATTCCCACAAACCGGACATTTATAAACCTTTAAATCACGTGCCATATGATCCTCCTACAAAATTGAATGTTCCGTTCTTAATAATTCTTGGCCTGAATCTCAAAGTAAGCCTGCGCATGCTTGCAAACAGGGCAGATGGTCGGTGCGGTCTGGGCGATGTGAATATGTCCGCAATTGGAGCACTTCCAAACTACGATACCATCACGTTCAAAAACTTCACCCTTTTCCAGACGATCTGCCAATGCTCTGTACCGAGCCTCATGCTCCTTCTCGATCGCCGCAACGCCTTCAAACGCGGCTGCCAGCTGATAGAAGCCCTCATCTCTTGCGTCCTGCGCAAATTGCTTGTACATCTCAGTCCATTCATAGTTCTCACCTGCAGCAGCGGCAAGGAGATTGGTCATGGTGTCTGCTACTTCATTGCCGTGAAGCGCCTTGAACCAGAGCTTTGCGTGCTCACGCTCATTCCCGCTCGTTTCGGTAAAAATGTTCGAGATTTGAATGTAGCCTTCTTTCTTAGCTTGAGAAGCAAAATAGCTATACTTATTCGTAGCCATAGACTCCCCGGCAAAAGCATCATTCAAGTTCTTTTCTGTTTTTGTTCCTTTCAGTTCCATCGTTTCTACCTCCATATAATAATTATGCTCTGGTCTTACTCTCTCTTTCGACATGAATCGCAGACACCGGAAGCTATGACATCAATATCTTCGAGAAGAAACTCGTGGAGAGAATCCGGAATCTTGCAGCCGTCCAAGTCAAAGTCAAAAATGGAATTGCACTCGTGGCACAAGAAATGACCATGCTGCTCGGTATGCCCATCAAGTCGTGCGTCGCCTTCTTTAACACGCACAACACGAACAAGGCCCGCTTTGGTCAAAGTTTCCACAGTGTTATAGATTGTTGTTTTGGATAAGGACGGGTTTTGATTCTTCAACGCAATATACACTGTCTCAACAGTCGGATGAATCCTGTTTTCCAATAAAAAACGGTATACTCCGATGCGCTGCGGGGTTAGTCGAATGTCACGATCAGAAAAGCGATGAATGATAGTATCAACAATATCGATTTGCATCAGCATGTTCTCTCTTCCATTATTGTAATGTTTCCATTATTATAATGGAATCTCACAGCAATGTCAATTATCACACAGCATCCATTCTACAGTTGATCGTTATTTATCCTTCTTTTTCCCCTTCTTTTTCTTCTTGTCTTTCTTCTTATCCTTCTCTTCTTTTATCTTGCCCTTTTTCTTTTTTTCATCATTCGGAGGCGCAGATATCGTTTCCATTGATGGTTTTCGGGCAGGAATGTCCTTGTTGCTCACAGAGGCAGGTTTCGCGGCTTTTATCACTGCCGACGCGTCATGTACAGCTGCGGTTTCTTTTAACGAGACAAAAAATGATATCAAATCATCCAGGCAGGCTTCTGAGATTTGATAGAACACCCACCTGCCGCTCTTTCTCGCCTGGACCATTCGATTCTCCAGCAGTACGTTCATATGATGAGACAGTGTAGGCTGCGTGATAGGGAAATACTCAAGAATCTCTCTCGCGCATAGCTCCCCGTTTTCAGCAAGAATGCGCAGGATCTGCAGTCGGTTCGCATCAGACAGAATATGAAGGATCTCAAACGGTCGATCATTAGCGTTACTTTTCTTTTCGGAACCATACGATTTCATACACTTCTCCGTTTCACCCTCAGGCGATCAGCTGGTCCTTCAGCGCTTCTTCAAACTCACTTAAATGAGCGCAGGCAATGATTTCCATGTTCTCCTCGAGAAGAATCTCTTCCTCGCCCTTAACGAGCAGCGTGAAAGGTATGCCCATTTTTCTCATCAGTATCAGTTGAAACTCCTTTGTTGAATTCTGCCGCAAGTATTTGTCAAGCATACGGATTACTTGTTTGGCATCCTCTAAGTATATGCCTGATAACCGCATCAGATGATCAACAACATAGATGGAGAACACATCATCGAACGATAAATCTCTTTTCTCCGGAAATATCGAAGAAAAGGCAGTTACCGAGAGCTTTGTTACGATCTTCAAACTAAGAAAATCATCAAAAGGAATTCGAAAGCTTCGAACATTCGGCGAGAATATTTCTTTCAATTGATCCGCAGAAAGTTCACCTTTCAGTTCCTGGATCCGATGGACGCGTGCAAGTATTCGATCCTTCGGAAAGAAAGTCTCTTGTCCAGTATGCGTAGATTTGTGGATAAACCAAGACTCCGGAATCAAATGCTGTCGTTTCCATCGGTATAGGGTACCGTAAGAAATGCGCGCGGCCCGTAACAATTCTCGCTTTGAAATTAATTCTTCTTCAGCCATTATTTCACCTCAAAAAAAAGCTGCAGTCGTAATTTTTACAGACTACAGCTTGATTCTAACGTAACATTGTTACAGCCAGTGAACGCATGTATGGCAAGTTGCTTGCCTGTTCGGGTCAAATCAGTAATTTAGAAAGGTCTTAGCAAGAAATTCCGACGTCGAGTACCAGTTACCCGAATCAAATATCTCCACCAGGAACTCGCGGTTCAGGAAAAACACCAAGGTAAATAGCAGACACGCAGCTAAGAGAAAAACAAGTCGCCATAACAGGATAGCCCGGGATATACTTCTTCTGCTCTTATTCTTGCTCGCGGCAGCCAAAATAACCAGAACAATGAATCCAACACAAGGTATCGAGCTTAAGAAGAAGAACCAGAAGACTCCGGCAGTCGTAAGTGGCTTCAACGGTTTCGGTATCGGAGGCTCTTCAACGCTTGTCTCATCAGTACTTGTTTTCAATGCCGTTATGCCCGGAGCAGACTGAGCCACTGTTGTATTTGCCATCATCTTCGCAGCAGGGACAACGTTTGATCCGACAACTTCTGATTTCTTATCGGAGAACACTACGGCAGCCGGTACAGCTACTGCGGCTTTGCTGTCAGCTTCTGCGGTTTGTAGATCTGCAGACGACTTGCCAACAGAACCGGGTCTATGCGGCACGATCACCGATTCGAGCGGTGCCTCCTGTAAAACTTCAGGCACAGGAGCGGCATTGGCCGGGGAAGAATCCCCGGGTAAAGGTTCTGCAGGATCTGTCGATACAACCGACCCTGTATCCTGGCTCAATACCTGGCCTTCGGACAAAGCGTTAACAAACGGAGTATCCGACAGAATATCATCCGCGGCGCCGTTGTTTGGCTTATCCTCTGATTCAGATAAGGATTGACCGCATTGCGGGCAGAAAAGGAGACCGTCGACTATCTCATAGGTACACTTCGGACAAATCACGTTATCCCTCCTCCTATAAACACAAAGAAAATCCTCTACACTTATTATATGTCAGGCGTCAATCCTTTTCCCGTTATGCATGATCGACGTCCTCCCGTCTCTGAATTAAGAGGTTTTTCGCGCAGCAAGAACAAGAAGATCTGTCGCCTCCTCGATGCTGATTGTCTTCGCATAGCGGTTATTCCAGATAAAGTTGTTATAGTAAGAATGCGTCTGTTCAGCACTCATATAGGAATTATCAAAGGTAGAATTACAGGAAGCCGGGACAAATATCTCAAGCCCATGTTCAAACCCGCACTTGATTGTTGCGTCGATGCAATACTCAGTCATCAATCCGGCAACCATTATTTTTCTCTCGTTCTTTTCAATCAGATACTCCAATAATCCTGAATCGCGAAAGGGGCTGTTAATGCTCTTTTCAAATATTCTCTCATTTGGCGTTGGGGCGAAGCCGGCGTAGATTTCAAGTCCGGGATCGAAAGTCGTCCGATCATCGCGGTCATCATGGCGAATGAAGACCACTTCCGTCGAATGTTCGCGGGCAAGAGAAATCAGCTTTATCAGATCCTTCTTAAAGATCTCAAATTGATAGAGCTTATCACAGACAATCTCATTTTGTGTATCGACTATAAGTAGTATCATGTCGCCCTCCAAAGAAAGACCCATCACATATGCTAGCAGAATAAAGGATTTGGTCCTGATTGAAAATAGCAAAACTAAAAATCCCCGGAGAATGAACTCCGGGGATCTTTATCTGGTGGGTAGTAATGGACTCGAACCATCGACCCCTTGCATGTCAAGCAAGTACTCTAACCAGCTGAGCTAACCACCCAAACGCTTTGTTATTATAACGGATGACACCAGTCTTGTCCATAGTTTTTTTGCCAGCCGGGATGGTGATATGAAATCCAAGACAGCAATCACTTCCAGTATAAATTCAACGATCAATGCGAAATTTCAGCGACAAAAACCTCGCCGGGCAACAGTGTAACCTGATTGTTGCGCAGGGCAAGCTTTGACGATACTGCTTGTGCACCATCTGCTCCATATTTCCTATATCCATCACCCTCCATAGGCCACGGAGTCTCCAGGCGAAATGTAAGAGGTTGGCTTGATGTGTTTGCCGCAATAAAAAATGTCGTCTCTTCCTCCGAGAACGCATATGTCAAAAGTCCTTCCACTGAGGATTCCGACATCGTTGGCGTACTGACGAAAACATCGGTTTGGTATCCTTTCGATGCCGGCCCCAGAAACGCAATGACATTTAGTAACGTTTGCTGATTACGGTTTAATTCGGAAAACCCGTTAATAAGCTCCGATGATTTGACAATACTCCCGGAGAACGAATCCACCTCAGGGGCTTCGCTGGAAAGGTCAAACATGAGGCTTGATGTATGTTTGCCCAGATCCGACAAAATGACAGCCGTATAATTTGCTGCGGTAATGGATTGATGGAGAAAGGGCTGATTTTCACCGGCCAAGCTGTCAAACAGCATGGTGAGTTTTGCAGATCGCGCCCATTCAGCCGCGTCGACAACGACACGCTGTTCCGAAAACGGCACTCGAGGCATCTGATCAAAATACAAGGAATACGCGGATGCAACAGCTGCGTCAAAGGAAAGCAGCATCCCCTGTTCCTGATCATAGTTGGTCACGGAAATATCGCAGGTATGGCTGTCTGCAACGGAGACCATTTTCTTGCTTGCATACTCCATGCCATCAAGGAAGACGACCTTATCCTGAATATCAAGATAGTAGGGAGATAAAGATATCAGAGAGATGATATAATTAACATATGAGCTCTTCTCCGTGTCTGAGCGAAATATCTGATCCGTATCCGATATTTCGAAAACAAATCGATCAAATTGCATAGACCAGGGAACCGGCGTTCCGTTGTCTGCCCTGATTTTTCCGTTCGGATCAGTGAGACCGGCGCATAAATAACCCATTAACTGCTCAATGACCTGTTCATCCGCCGCTGAATGGATAACGATCCACGGGTCTGCATTCGCATCCCTCACCAAAGACAGAGAGGCATCAAGAGACGTAACTCCCCATGAGGATCCTTTCGTAGACATCACCTCGATATCATTACCCGCGCTTTGAAGCCATGCTTCGGATGCTACATTCATTTTCCCCAAAGATACATTAGCTAGTCTGATCATTCCCGGTTTCGCATTGCATATCGAAGTAAGAATATCCCCATTCACGAAGGATTCTGAGCTTTCCGCCAATCCGAAATAAGCCTTATCGATATACAAGGATCCTTGGCCGACAAAGCCGATGTTCAAACGAATCTCGCTAGCATCTCTAATGTTCTTGGGAAGAACAAAAGAGTAGGTGTACTGGCGCCAGCCAATACCAACATCGGAAAAAGTCGTACCCAGAGGCTTGGCTGTTCCGGATACCCATGCCATTACCTGGCTGTTTGCGATTTGCTCCTGTTTGAGCCAAACCTTTATCTCGTAAATCGAACCCTCGTTAGATATAAGTTCATTCGTCTGCGCGATCTTCTGTGAGACAAAATGTGCGTTTACGGAAGAGGAACTGTTATCACCGGCAAGTCTCAGAGAATATCTGCCTCCATTCACAGGCGCAGCCTCTTGTACAGACATAAGCGAATTGTCACCGCCCAACTGCCATGTTCGATCCTTTTCATCCTGAAAAACGGAGGGCTTTTCAACGGAGAGCAGACAGGTGTCTCCAGATCGCAAATCGATCTCACTTTGTGGACTCTCAATTGATATCTCGGTGTAAAGCTGAGTCAGCTTAGCGATTTCCGCTTGCGTCAAGAGAATTCTTCCTGACGGTAAAACAGTGACGCTATCGATCATAGATGTCATTTCTGTGTTCAATTTTTTCCATTTGGAAAATGTCAGGTCTGAACAGTAGAGTTCGCCTTCCGTGTCAAGTAGCAGGATCTCGCCTGATGGCAGAAATACTGCCTTATCAGATTGAATTGCTCTCCCCGTGTCGTCTTTTGCAGAATATGCTACAAAAGAAAAGGTTCCTAGTCTGTTGTCGTATGTCCCTACGGCTATAGCTCCATCGTATCCGGCTAAAAGGAAGCGGCCATCGAGCGTGTCGGCTGCGGTCCAGTTCGTGGAATTTGAGGCAGAAGCGAATTCTGAGGCTGAAAGTTCGCGGAATAAAAGGCCATTAGCTGATGTTCGAATAACGCCATTATCCCCTGCAAGCAAAATGACACTCCCGTCACCCGTCGCAGCTCTAAAGCTCTCCCGTGTTCCCGAAACGACCTTGCGTATCTCGTTATCCAGACAGATCATGATCTTGCCGTAGTCTCCTGCAGCAATAAAAGTTTTCCCAAAAGATGTACCTGCGTGGATGGATCCGTAAACACTGAACTGCGGTGATACGGTCGTCCAGCTGATTCCGTCCGATGAGTATGAGAAGTCCCCTGTTCGGGACACGGCGCAATAGCGGCTCGACGAAGCGAACATAGCTACATAGTCTTCCTGAATACCCGTGTCGATAAGACGCGGCTCTGCCGACGTCATATCTGACAATATAGTGCCTTGAGTCCCGGCTCCAACCGTCATCACAGAGGATGCCGCACAGGAGAGGATCCGGATATCTTCAGAGATATCCGCCGGCTTTACTAACTCAGACCACATTCCCAACTGGTTCATCGAATAATCTGATATCGTTGTCTGTAGTTTTGTCGTTAGCTTACCGGACTCATCAACGGATAGAACGCGTATCGTCCCGCCGGCAAAAAAACCGTTATCGAGTAAAGTCCCTGTCGATTCGTCGGGAGACACAAAAATCGAATTGTCTTCACTGTCGGCAATCGTAAAAATTGCATCGTGCTGTGTTGCTTCAAAAGAAGGATTGCCAAGCAAATTAGAAGCCGGTAAATGATCCAGATTGATTCCGACATCACGAACAAGAATATCCGATTGTGTGTCTGACAGCGTCACTATAGGGAAATCGTTGGAAGTGCCGAACATTCGAAGAACCAGGCTCAATGCACCGGAAGCAACCAGAATAAAGGCAAGCACAAGCATACCCACGATAAAAGGACGTTTGTGAATTCGATCCGGAAAACGAAGCATGACGTGTCTCCTCACAAAAAGGCCTGCTTTTCCTTAGGAAAAGATAATGCCACTCCTACGAAGCGGCATTATAATTACTCGCTATTTTTCTGACAAAGTACCCGGAGATGAAGAGAATCGCACCATAAAATGGTGAAATGCCCGATTCAATTCCTTCTTATCCTTGATGGAGTAGAAATATTGATCCCCGGATCGAGCAAAATCCGTACGCATGATGACCAACTCCGGATCCGCATGATTTCCGTCATCCGGCTCATAATTATACATCACAACATACTCGCGGCCGGATATCGGAAAGGAATCGATGATAGAAAGATAATATTCCTTGCCGTTCGACGCATCGCGCAAAACGGCAAGGACATCTTCGGTGTTACTATGTGCCGTCGCAGAAGTCTTCGGCTTACTCTTCTTCGTCTGTGTCGTCTTCATCTTCTATTTCAGCTTCTTCGCAAAGACGGTCATACTCGGCATATACCTCGTCCGCCTCGTCCTCTTCCAAGCTCATCAGACCCTCACCCTCGCCCTCAAGCTGGACGACCTTGGTAATGACCAATTCAGGTTCTTCTTCATCCACGGTAACAAGTACGCAGAATGTTTGTCCCTTGAATTCAAAATCATCAACAACCGCAAACTGATATTCCTCACCTGTCTCGGAATCTACCATCGTGATGATAGCCTGTTCTTCCTGTCCATCGACGCCGCAATCATCCGAGCATCCATTATCTGTGCAACCGCATCCGCAATCCTCAAAAAGCATGTTGACCTCCCATTACGCCTCAGCGTTGATATTCTGTGAAAAAAATTAATCCTAACTATTATACCATGATTCAACTCTGTCTGCGATGTGTTTCTAAATGTTCACGAAGAATTATCTCAGCTGCCACCTGATCGACCACCTTCTTGCGGTCCTTACCGGATACACCCGTGTCTTGAAGATACCGGGAGGCAATCACGGTCGTGTATCGCTCGTCCAGATAAACCGGATTGATTCCTGACGCCTGAGACAACAGTTCTCCGAATGCTTCTGCCTTACGCTGAGATTCGGAGACTTGAAGGTCTGTCCTCTTCGGTTTGCCGATTACGATTTCAGATACTTCCTTGTCACGGATAATTTCCACGATCCTGTCAATGGCGTAATTCGAATCGACGCCGTTCCACGATACCGTCTCATAGCCATGAGCAGTCAGTCTTAGTACATCACTCAGCGCTATACCGATTCGTCTTGTGCCGAAGTCAATAGCCATCACTCTTCCCATGATCGGCGCCTACTGAAGCTTCTGACAGTATTCTCGAATGATGACCTCTAGAAGCTCATCCCGTTCAATTCTTCCAATAATGCCGCGAGCCCCTCTATGGCTGGTTATATATGTCGGATCCCCTGATATAAAATATCCAACCAGCTGGTTTATCGGATTATAGCCCTTCTCCTGAAGCGCGCTTAGTACAAAAGACATCAACTCCCGTACATCCTCTGAACGATCCATGTTCAGTTGAAATCTTGCGGTCTCGGAGTCAACCATAAAATCACCTCCCGAAATAGAAACAGAACATTCTGTTCTATTTGATTGTATCATGTTTTATCGAAAAATTAAAAACCATATTCACGTATCGGTCACGAATTCTCCATATACTCCATCCTTCGATGCCGATAGAATTCTAACAGTCTGCAAGGAGTTTTTCTTCCAGCCCGGATGCTGTTGACCGTGAACCCGTACATATTGATTGGAGTAGCCCTCCCCGCGCCCGTCGCCGTCAGTCTTTTCGACAAGGATATCTAAATTGGTGCCAATAAATGATTCGTGGAAACGAGTCGACATTTGATCAGAAAGCCTAAGATAGTCCGAACATCGACCGGATTTCACATCCGGCAGAACCTTGGGCTTCATTTGAGCTGCTTTTGTGCCCTTTCGTTCTGAGAAAGGAAAAACATGAATCTTGGAAAATTGCATTTCTTCGCAAAAAAGAAGGCTCTGACGATGTTCCTCATCTGTTTCTCCGGGGAATCCGGCAATCACATCCGTCGTCAGGGAAGCGTTGGGATAATAGACCCGCAGCGTCTGAGCTGCTTTGCGAAAAAAGGCAGTATCGTAATGTCTGTTCATCCTTTTGAGAACAGAATCCGAGCCGCTCTGCAGGGATACGTGAAAATGAGGACAAAGCTTCGGGATCTTTCTCAGTCGAAGAAGAAATTCTTCCGTCAGCGACGTCGGTTCCAGAGACCCCAGACGTATTCTCCTGATCCCGTCGATGCCCGCGATCTGTTCGATCAGGTCGCACAATTCCGATAGCCCTTCTCCCCGATCCTTACCGTATGAGCAAACATGAATTCCTGTTATCACGATTTCAAGAAAACCCGCGGAAGCAAGTGCAGCCGCTTCCACCATCACATCGTCTTTTTGTCTGCTCGTCACCCGCCCTCTGGCAAAAGGGATGATGCAGTAGCTGCAGAACGAATCACAACCGTCCTGGATCTTGATATGCGCTCTCGTATCAGTCTGAGCCGTTACCGGCCCCAATTCCTCAAATCCATCCGTTTCGGCTGGTACCATCGTTTCCGGAGCGACAGAGCCGAGCAGAAGATCAGTGACATGCTTCACAATCGAGCTTCGGTTCTTCGTTCCAACCGCGAGGTCAGCCTGTGATCCTGTATCACTCATTTCGACCTGACAACCCATCGCGACAACGAGCGTTCCGGGATTCCTGCCGCGAGCCCTCCGAATCATTTGCCTGGATTTTCGATCGGCCTCTGCCGTTACCGTACAAGTATTGATAACAAAAACATCTGTTTTCTCCGACTCGTCCCGAACAGCATATCCGGCCCGGCAGAATGCTTCACGCAAAGCGTCCGTCTCATATTGGTTGACCTTGCAGCCGAGTGTTTGGAACGCTACAGAGAAGCGTCCTTCAACTTCTTGTATGGATTCTGAATCGCACTTGTTTCCTTCTGTTATTGTACTCGCTGACAATGAAATGCTCTCCTTTGGATTTTATTGTTCTCGAATTGACAGGACCCGTTCGTGTGATAAACTTAATTATTGTGAAGTCACGGTGGCACATCTAGTCAAACCGATTTGGGGAGGTATATATATGGTTCGTTTCTCTGTGCAGTTCAAGTCAATTACTGATGTTAAGGATTTTGTTCATTCTGTCAATTCCTTCCCTTATGATGTTGATCTGTCATCCGGTCGATACGTAGTTGACGCGAAGTCGATCATGGGTATCTTCAGCTTAGAGCTTCAGCGTCCGATCAACTTGGAGATTCACTCCGATGATTGTGATGATTTGGTTAAGGCTTTAGCTCCTTATCGTGTTGCAGAGTCGTAGAAGCACTCACGATTTCCTCTTCTTGTGTGTTTTTGTCGTCCGGGGCGATTTTGCCTCGGATTTTTTCTTTGTTGTTTTCAACCCGAAAGAGTCCTTCACCTTCGCCTGATCCGGCCTGCTTTGAGGCTCCAATGCGAAATCAACGCGTCGAAGGATGGTGTCGGCACCGGTAACAACAATACGAACGTTTTCTCCGATACGAAATACCCGACCCGAAGAACTGCCTCTGGCCTCAAGTCTTCTCTCATCAAAAGCAAAATAATCATCCATGATTCGAAACGGCACCATACCCTCAATTGTATTCGGGAGCCGAACGAAAATTCCGCCACGCGAAATGCCGGAAATAATTCCCTCAAATGAATCTCCAATATGCCTGACCATATATTCAGATATCTTCTGACTGACAGATGCGCGCTCAGCCTCCATTGCATTTCTTTCCATCTCTGAGCTGTGAATGCTCACCTCTTCGACATGCTTGGCAAAATATGCTTTCTTAGACTTGTGATGCAGATCATTTTTGATAATGCGGTGAATATACAGATCCGGATACCGACGGATCGGCGAAGTGAAATGGCAATATCCATCGGAAGCCAGACCAAAATGTCCCAGATTTTGTGAAGAGTACTTTGCTTTGGCGAGTGATCGGAGTAAAAGCTGAGATAGCGCAGGCTCAAAGTCTTTACCGGCAATATCATCCATCAAAGCGGCCAGCATGCCCGAGTCCGGTTTGCCTCGCCCGGTTTTGGCACCGAAAAGCTTTGCCACATGAAGAAACTCCCTGATCTTGATTTCGTCCGGTTCCTCATGGACACGATATACAAAGGGATATTTCATGGAATCATAACGCGAGGCCACAAACTCATTACATAGAATCATGAATTCCTCGATGATCCCGTTTGCCTCATTTATCGGGTACGCATAAATGTCAGTCGGTCTTCCGGTCTCATCCAGATTGACTTTTGTCTCCGGAAAATCAAAATTGATCGATCCTCGGCTCTTGCGAGCGGTTGAAAGGATATCCTTAAGCTCGCGCATGATTCTCAGCATTGGAAGCAGCCCGATATACTCGTCTGAGGGCTTATTCTCATAAAGGGCAGAGTAAACACCCTTGTAGGATGTCCGGGCGTCACTTGATATGATGCTCTCGTAAATGCTGCCATCAATCACATGGCCTTCATAATCGACAACCATCTCGGCAGTCATTGACAGCCGGGGGACGCCCGGATTCAGGCTGCAAAGGCCGTTTGAAAGGCGCGGCGGGAGCATGGGTATAACGCGGTCAACCAAATAGACACTCGTAGCGCGCTGACGTGCTTCTATATCAAGTATGCTCTGATCCGTTACATAATGAGAAACATCGGCGATATGAACATAAAGGCGGAACCCCTTGTCAGGAATCTTTTCAATGGAAATCGCATCGTCGAGGTCCTTCGCATCCTCACCGTCGATCGTAATCGTCTGAAGTGTGCGAAGATCCCTTCTTCCTAGGTCAATCTCCGATTGAATTTCCTCCTCTGTCGGATGAATCGGCATCTTCGATGCCGCTGCTGTCAAAGGTTCCGGAAATTCCGGTGACAATCCAAATTGACGGATTACACCCAACATCGCAACATCCGAATTTCCGGGATCACCAAGAACCTCAACAATTTGTCCCTCATACGTTCCGGGTACGGCATCAGGATTTGTAATCTCACATACAACCTTCATTCCGAATGGAGCGCCGTTAAGCCGGGCGGCTCGAACCTTAATCTGACCGTATTGTGCCAGGCTGTATCCGATATCCGGCTCAACAACACCGTCCATACCTGCCTGTCGAAGGATGCCGACACACTGACTCTTGCTTTCCAGCGGTCCCCTGGGAGAATTGGAAGAGACAGGGACGAGCACATCACCATCTTTCAGACGAGCGGCAGCCGGCCCGGGCCTCTTGCTTCCGGATGTTCCGGATGAAGGCCGACGATTTCCGAATGTCTTCTTGTAGCTGGATTTCTTGTTCCGATTTCCTTTATTACTCATCTCTTCACCATTTCCCTTATAATCGTACATTCATTATAACAGGCAAGCTACCCTGCATCCGAAAAAAGATAGAAATACATACAAAAAAACGACCCCCTAAAGAGTCGTTCCCGTTGTTTATGATGGCTGAAAACAGATTATAATCCTCTGGATATAATCAAATACAGAACAACTGTACAAACAGCAAAGGCGATTGCAAGAATCGTAGTCAGCCTCTTTAGCTTACTGTCGATCGTTCTGCCCTTCTCTTTCCCAAAGAAAGTGTCGGCACCTCCGCCGATAATACCCATACCCTTGTCATTGCCCTCTTGAAAAACGACAAGAAAGACAAGTAATGCACAAATAACAATATCCACAATAGCGAGAACGGTCGCAAAAATTTCCATGAAAGCCTCCGGCATCTGTGCCATTTATTCTTAAATCCGCTCAATTTTAACATATGGATGATCTGCTTGCAAGAGAGGCAAGCACAATTCTGTTGAATGAATACCGTGCACAGCAAGCTTAATAATCGGATCTGGCTTTTTTTCCGATTGCCCCCTAGTGGCTTGTCGATCCCGATACGGAAAGAATTCGAAATGCATAACGGGGAAATCAGAACTGTTTAAAGTTATTGTTATTGTCCGTTCGAGGTGAGTATTGTGTGTTATAGCCCGGATTAACGTCGGGTCTCATCGCGTTGGGATAGGATACATCCGTGCGAATGTCGAGAGCCATTTGCTTGATATTCTTGTATAGCTCATATGGTTGCGACACATGACGAAGAACACCGATATTATTAATTCTTCCGTTCTGGCGACTGCATTCAGCGTATGGTCTAAGGTGAATAGTACCGCAATTCCGAAGCTTCTCGATCAAACCAACATTCACACTCGGTTCACTGACATCCGCAAATTCGACCACTTTTATGTCGCGGCCAATGATGCCGGAAGCAATATAGATACGCTTCCCTGTGAACGCATATTGTATATATTTCCAGTTTATCGCACGGTAGATCGGTCCGCCGATTGCAATCCAAACCGGGATAAGGTGGATCGCGAAGAAAAAGAGAACGAATAATTGCGGCTCCTGCTGCTGAAAGAATGCAACTATAAAGGTGCTGTCAATAGCTGCCCAGAAAATGGCAAACAAATAGATGATGGGGTTTCCAATGATATATGTAAGACGATCCGGCTTCGCGTCCCATAAGATTCTCTCATTTTCATCCAGCATTTGCTCGATCACATTGTCTCTCATAGTATCTCCTTCTTAATAAACAATTGAACAACCTCTTCCTAATCAAATTCGCTCGATAAGCAGATGATTAATTCCCGTCTCATATCATTGATCCGCCTGATAATCCGTCATTTTCTACCGGCCGTTCCACATTCGGAAAGGTGACATCTGCCCTGATCAACAGGGCTTACTGCTCAATGATTTTAAATACACGTTCAGGTTCCGATACATGTAGAATCGAAAAAGCATAGTTGGTGAACTTACGGCGCTGGGAACGATCAAGATAAGGATTCATCCGTATTGTTCCTTTACCGCGTAGTTTTTCAAGGGTATCTACAAACAAGCTTGGTTCCTTCACATCCACAAATCCGATCAGGTCAATGTCTCTGCCAACAACTCCAGATTCGATGTAGATTCTCTTGTCGGTCACAACATAGTGAATTCGTCTCCAATTGAAAATTCGATAGATATATCCTGAAACGACGAGAATCGGCAATATAGCGGATATGCCTAACATCAACCTTGCATCATCCTCTCCAAACAGAAAATAAATGATGATACTAGAAACAACGGCAAAGCAAATCAGCATGATGTATGCTCTTATATGCCCTAACACATAGATAAACCTATCCGGTTTATCTTCCCACAAGATCTTTTCATATGGGTCGAGAATAGCTTTGATCATATTTCTCCTCTCAAGTATATTTAATTATTATACGCTATTCTATCACTTTTTCGATAATTGTATATATTTATTCGACATTTTTCGAATTTTTTCGAAATCGTCGACTGGGCAAAAAAGCAGTATCCTAAAATTTGGCCTTCCGGTCCGTCTCGATTTTGTTCAGGGTAAAAAGAGACCTTCCAAAAATTATCTTTTCCCCGATAATTCTTGAAAGGTCACATGCTTCTCGATAATAAGTTCTTACTTCATCCGGTAGCGAATCAGTTTGAATATCTCACTCGCCGCAAACGGAACGATAGCGCAAATGATAATCGGTATCCAGGCCTGAAAAGGAAGGGCAACATTGTCAAAGACCTTGTTCAGTCCGGGAATATAAACGACTGCGAACAAAAGAAGCGTTGAGAACAGAACCGCAACATTCATCGCTTTATTTGAGAAGAATCCAAGCTTGAATACGCTGATCCGCTCTGAGCGGGCGCCGTAAGCACGCAGAAGCTCAGCGACGATCAAAGTTGCGAAGGCCATCGTTCTGGCTCCAAGAAGCGGATCGGTTTCATTTTTGAATATAACGGTAAGTCCAAGGACAAAGGAGACAAATACTGCCAGGAAGATAGCAACGCTCTGTACCGCAATCATGATCTTCATCGATTTATTGATAATCGGCTCTGACTTCTTACGCGGAGGAACCTTCATAATATCCGGTTCACCTTTCTCTCTTCCTAATGCAAGCGCAGGAAAGCTATCGGTGACCAAATTGAGCCACAGAAGCTGGATGGCCGTAAGCGGCACGCCGATGCCCGGAATGAAAGAGGTAGGGATCAGGGAGATGATGAAAATGATAAGGATCTCACCCACATTACAGGAGAGTAAGAACCCGACGAACTTACGGATGTTGCTGTAGATAATTCGTCCCTCTTCGATAGCATGAACGATTGTTGCAAAGTTATCATCCGTCAGAATCATATCGGCCGAATTCTTGGCGACATCCGTTCCGGTAATACCCATCGCGACTCCGATATCAGCCTTCTTCAAAGCCATCGCATCGTTGACTCCGTCTCCCGTCATTGATGTGATATGCCCCTTTGCTTGCAAAGCCGTAACGATACGAACCTTGTTATCCGGAGATACACGAGCGTAGACCGCTGTTTTCTCGACAACTTCCGGAAGGTCATTATCTGTGACCTTGTCCAATTCAGCACCGGAAAGACTCTCGAAGCCCTTGGTCATAAGTCCGAGATCCTCTGCGATAGCCACAGCCGTATCCTTATAGTCGCCTGTAATCATGACAGCACGGATGCCGGCTTCTTTGCAGGTCGCAATTGCTTCTTTGGCTTCTGATCTTGCCGGATCGATCATTCCTGTCAGTCCAATAAAAATCAGGTCATTCTCGTGCTCAAACGTGGCCATTGAAGCAGAGACCTTCTCCTCATCATGTGTGCGGTATGCAAAGGCCAGAACTCTAAGCGCACGACGGGCGAAGCCCTTATTGGTCTGCGTAATCTGCTGCTTACGCTCTTCGGTCATCGGAATAACACCGTCTGGTGTCAAAACGGATATGCAGCGATCCAGAATGATGTCAGGGGCACCCTTCGTGAAAGAGACGATTCTACCCGATTCAACATTCGGATGATATGTCGTCATCATCTTTCTGTCGGAGTCAAAGGGCAATTCTGAAACACGCGGATATTCGGCACTGACAGAATCCTTCCTGAGTCCTGCCTTAGAGGCAAGGGCCACCAGAGCTGCTTCCGTCGGGTCTCCTATACAGGCATAACGTCCGTCTTCCTTCAGCATGGTCACAGCATCGCTGCAAAGCACTCCTGAAAGAATCAGCTGCTTAAGTACACCTTCAATATTCGCGGGTTTCTTGTTCTCAGATAGAATCTCACCTTCAGGAGAATAACCGATACCTGTCACTTCATAGGTCATATTTCCATCATAACAGGTCGTAACCGTCATCTCATTCTGAGTGAGTGTGCCTGTCTTGTCTGAGCAAATAACATCAACACTGCCCAGTGTCTCAACAGCCAGGAGTTTCCTGACAATAGCATTTCTTGAAGCCATACGCGTCATGCCGATAGACAAGACAATTGTAACGACGGCAGCCAGGCCTTCCGGAATGGCGGCAACAGCCAGGCTCACAGCGGTCATCAGCGCCTCACTCCAGGATTCCTTCTGTACAAAGACATCCACAGCGAAAACGATGATACAGACAAGGATGCAAATAACACCCAGAATCTTACCAAGACTCGTAAGGTTCTTCTGAAGCGGTGTCTGTGATTCCTCAATATTCTGAAGCTTAGTAGCAATTCTTCCGAGTTCGGTATTGCTGGCCGTTCCAACAACCACGCCTCTTGCGCGTCCATACGTAACGGCTGTTCCCATGAAGAGCATGTTTTCTCGGTCTCCTATACCACAATCCTCAGGAAGCACCTTGTCCGCATCCTTCTCAACAGGTACCGATTCTCCGGTCAGAGAAGCTTCCTCGACCTTCAGAGAGCTCTGCGCGATCAAACGGATATCCGCCGCAACAAGATCTCCGGCATCCAAAACAGCAATATCACCGGGCACAATCTGATCAGAGGAGATAAGCATCTGCTTGCCGTCGCGGATGACCTTCGATTGCGGAGAACTCATTCTCTTCAAAGCGGCAATGGCCTGGTCCGCTTTGCCCTCCTGATAAACACCGAGAACGGCATTGATTATAACGATCGCCAGAATGACGCCTACATCGACCCACTCACTCGCCTCTCCGGATTGAATAGCCATTATGGCAGAAAGAACGGCTGCGGCAATAAGGATCAAAACCATGGCATCCGCAAATTGTTGAAGGAAACGCTTCCACAGCGGCGTAGGCTTCTTCTCACCCAAAGTATTCAGTCCATATTGTAAAAGTCTCTTCTGAGCATCCGCCGTTGATAGGCCCTTATCGGGATCGGTGGAAAGAGAATTAATAATCTCCTCCTTTGATAGTGAAAAAGGTTTATCCTGCATGAGTTTTATTCCTCCGAAAATCCTTCTCTTCATCACGCGAACGAAATAGATTACTATTATACATCATTCAGCACAAAAAGAAAGTGCTGAAGCACTTGATATCGAAACGTTTAGTGATAAAGATAACCATAACTATTCGCAAAACAGGTGGTTGGCTCCAGGTCTATAAGCCCGTGTTACTTACTAGCGTCTAAAGGCCTGTGTTACTTGCCAGCGACTGAAAGCGCTGGCTTTTCACATTCGTCCAATCCTCTACAGTCATTGCCGCTTTGATATTTGTGGTGGCATCACCTTCTTGTGTGATCCAAGACGGCTGCAATTGCCGGTTTGGACTATCCCTTGAATGGATTCTTGTATTACTTGCTTCGTTCAAAAGAGTCTTCGAACTGTTTTAGATGCGTAAATAGATATCGTTCATTGAATTTAATGATAGGGGCATCACATAGTTATACATACCAAAAAGCAGAAAACAGGCTTTTGTATGGTAATTATTGATAAGAAATGACGCATTATTACGCTATTTCACACTCTAATACATTCTAAATGACCGATTCTCAAGGATTTTGATGGTATTCATTGATAAGATATCTCGTCTCACACGATCTAATACCTACTAATTCGATATTTTTCGCGATTTAGTAGGTAATCATTGACGAATATCCTCGTTTTTGCTCATTGATGCACATACGAAAAGTCATATTTCGCCTGTTTAGTAGGTAATCAATGAGAGAAAATGGGTTTGGGACTTATTTCCTGTTCTTAGAGGCTTGAACAGCTCCACTCTATTTCAAAGGGCAGTTTTTTGCATATCCGCTTACCCTCCACGCGCAGAGCGGGTGGGGGTTCGCGCTCGTTGCAATCAGCTTGCTTACGAAGAACAATTTCTGGTATCCCCGCTTACCCTCCTCGCGCGGAGCAGGGTGGTTGTTTCGCTCGTTGCGCGAAACAGGCTTAAGCCAACGATAAAAAAGAACCGTGATTCATCATCACGGTTCTTCTGGTGCCCAGAGTCGGAATCGAACCAACGACACGGGGATTTTCAGTCCCCTGCTCTACCGACTGAGCTATCTGGGCAAATAACAAACGGTCCTCAAGGACCGTTCGTTATGGCGACGCAGAAGGGGCTCGAACCCTCGACCTCCAGCGTGACAGGCTGGCA
>CAZOFY010000007.1:0-58727 GCA_964579245.1 uncultured Mageeibacillus sp. | reverse complement strand
AGATGATATATATTGTCAATGAATACCATCAAAATCCTTGAGAATCAGTCATTTAGTATATATAAGACTGTGATATAACGTCGTAATACATCATTTCTTGTCAATAATTAACATCCGAGAATTCTGTTTTCTGCTTTTTAGCATGTATAACTATGTGATGTCACAATGAAATATACAATGAGTGATATCTGCCTATGGACCCAAAACAGTATGAAGACATTTATAAGGCGAACAAGTAGTACGTCTCTTAAAGGAACAAGTTAAACCGGCCGTAGCTGCTGTACTGCATCACGCAATAAAGAGACACTATCACAAATTCAGAACCGGAAATTGTTGTAAGTCATCGTAAGAATGTGAAAAGCCAACGCCTGTAGACGCTGGCAAATAACAGAGGCTGCTGCATCCTGAACTTTACAGTTCATTTTGCAACAGCCCCTTCTGTTGTGGCGGAGAAGGAGGGATTCGTCCGCGTGCGTCGCTATCGCTAGCCCGCTGTCCCGTCGTCGCTGTCGCTCCTGAAGCAGATGTCGGCCAGCCGTCCAACGGACGCCTGTCTTATCGCCATCTGCCTTCACAGGGTTCGATTCCCTCCATGATTCTTCAGCAAAATAAAAGGCCGCCCATCTGTTGATGGACGACCTTTTTATCTTGGCGGAGAAGGAGGGATTCGAACCCTCGTGCCAGTTGCCCGGCAAACGCATTTCGAGTGCGCCCCGTTATGACCACTTCGATACTTCTCCGTATATAAGCTTCCGTGGCGCCACTAGATTATAGTAGTTTGAGGGGAGCAAAGTCAATAGAGAGTCTTCTGAATCGCGGATTCTAGAGGACTCTTCCTACTTCAAAATTATAAATGGATCTGCCGGCTCGCTCAGGTTTTACAGGCCGGGGCAGAGCGGTCCTTCATCATCAGATATTCCGTGATACCTTTGCGGTAGAGATCAGGGATCAAGCCGACCTGACGATAGCCGTTTTTCTCGTAAAAGATCTTGGCACCGGGGTTGAAGTCCGCCACACATAGGAATAGTTTTTCCCGATCTGTCTGGCCTTCCCAGGATTGAAGCAGAAACTTTCCCACACCTTGTCCGCGGTACTCTTCTTTAACTGCGAGCAGGTGCAGGTACGGAAAACTGTGAAAGGCTCCGTTCGGAAGGCAGAGGAAAAATCCTGCTGTGTCAGTTGACGTTTCTGCAACGAACAGGGTGTCGGAAACAAATCCTTCGTTGACTGCAGCCTCGGCGCTCTCTTGCTTTTCGAAATAGTACCTGCCAAGAAGGGAATTTTTCAGCGCAGTAGCACAGGCTTTCAGGTGGGCAGGATTTGCTTTGCTCAAATGGAGATCCATGTCATTTCCTCGAACTTCGTTTTTCTGATCATTTTATCATGAATACCTATCGAGACCGGTTAAATCTTCGTGATAGATTTCACATATCGTGAAACGTTTTGTGATATGCTGTTCGAAAAGGAAATGAGCAGAATAATTGTTGCTCATTTGCCTGAAAAGAGATAAGATTATTCTACGAGAATACAACAGAAGAGGAATAGATAGAAGGCATGACGGAAGAGCTTAAGGATATCGTATATAGCGATCTTTACCGGTTTACCGGCAACAAGCGTCGCCTGTCAAAGGTTTATATAACTTTTGTTCAGGAGTGGTTATCGAGTCCCGAGTTTAAGTTCTTGAATTCATTTCGGCGTACTCAGTATTATTATCGTGCCATGATGAAGAGTCCTAAGGGAATTCATTATGTGAAGAATTATTTGCTTTTTCACTTTTATAATCTTGGGCTGAACTATTTTACGATGCGATATCAGTTTCAGATCCCTTTTGAGACTTGTATTGGCAAGGGCTTGTATCTTGCTCATTTCGGACGTGTGATCATCCATCCGAAGACCGTGATTGGCCATAATGTCAATATCTCTACAGGTGTTGTCATCGGAACACAGTTCCGTGGTCCTCGCAAGGGGGCGCCGAATGTAGGGAACTATGTCTGGATCGGTGCGAATGCCGTTATAGTCGGGAATATTCGCGTGGGTAATAATGTTTTAATTGCACCGGGTGCATATGTGAACTTTGATGTTCCGGACAATTCAATCGTCATCGGGAATCCGGGACTTATCCGCAGATCACCGGGGGCGACCCTGGGATATATCAACAATACGATTCTGTTTGATGAGTATAATGTTCGATCAGGGGAGCCGACCAGATGATGGCGGACGTTCGGGACATTCGTTTTCCCAGTTCATTTTTTGCCGAGAATCGCAGGAAGCTCCTTCAGAAGTTGCCGGAGAATGTCGTTGCTGTGCTTTTCGCGGGTAAAGCTGTCATCATGTCGTCTGATTCTGAATATCCGTTTTTTGCCAATCGCAATTTCTACTATTTCACGGGAATCGAACAGGAGCAGTCCGTACTGGTTCTTTCCCGACAAGGTTCGAAGGTTGAGGAGACTCTTTTCATCCAGACACAGGATCCGTTACGCGAACGATGGACGGGAAAGCGAATGACCCGTGAACTCTGCGCGGAGCTGTCAGGTATCGAATCTTTGCATTTTCTTCCTGAGTTCGAAGATTTTATCAAGCCAATCCTTCATGATCGCTCCCTGGCCATAGCTTTGGAAGAGGGATCGTTTACCGGGCCCGGCAAGGATTTTGAGAAGCTGGTGTTGTCGCTTGACGGGGAGAGAGAGATGATTTCCCTGGAATCTGTCTGCGCACGAATCCGCATGATCAAGGAGCCATGTGAGCTGGATATGATAAGACAGGCGATCCGGTTGACGCAAGAGGCAGTGGAAGAGACGACGCGCCTCATTAAGCCCGGAGTATCCGAGCTTCTGCTGACAAGTGCTTTTCAATACGCATTGAACCGGAGAGGTTGTCTGATTCCTGCATTTCCGCCGATATTTGCCGCTGCCGACAACGCCATGTGCCTGCATCACATGAACCCAACCGGACAGGCGCAGGCCGGAGATCTGATCCAGGTTGATGTAGGCGGACGAGTGGCAGGGCTGTGTGCCGACATATCACGTGTTTTTCCGGCAAGCGGATATTTTTCGGATAGACAGAGGGAGTTATATGCCGCTGTTCGGGCTTGTCAGGAAGCATGCTTCCGGGCAATTTGCCCCGGCAAGCTTCTCTCTGAGGTTAATGATGAGACGAAGCGATGCGCCAAAGAAGAGCTCCGCAGGCTTTCACTGTTATCCGAAGACCCCTCGGATCTTCGGGATGTATCCTTGTATTACTGGCACAATGCCTCTCATCATCTTGGACACGATGTTCATGATGTCTGCCTACGCGAGATCCCGCTGCAGGAAGGGATGGTCATAACGGTTGAGCCGGGTATATATGTTGAGGAATGGGGCATCGGTTTCCGCATCGAGGATGATGTTGTCGTTACATCGGACGGCTGTGAAATCTTATCGGACTTTTTTCCTCGCGAGGCGGATGAGGTTTGTCAAATGATACATGATGCAGAGAGGGGCGAATAAACTTGCCTGGAGTTGACATCGTGGTATGGATATTGCTGGCTGTAATTCTGGTCTTGCTTCTCGTCCTGATCTATTTTGTCGTAATTTATATCATCGGAATGCGTGCTTTTCATAGAATTTTCGACCGACCCTATCCGCGGCCGGTCGTCGATCGTTCTCCGCAGAAAATCAATCAGGACAATGTATATGGCAGAGGACAGAACTGGTTCTATACGAACAGGATGGATTTTCTGGATATTACGATAACAGCGTATGACGGGGTGAAGCTCAGTGCTTATTACCGTCCGGCTGAACGCAAGGATTCGAAGCAACTGGTAATTCTGCTTCATGGCTGGCGGGACCACCCTTCTGTCATGGGCGCATTTGCTCAACTCTATCTTCAGAAGATGGATTGTCATGTGCTGATTTTGCACATGAGAGCTCACGGCATGAGCACGGGAAAGTACATCGGCTATGGCTTATCAGACAGTCAGGATCTGATTACCTGGATCCGCTATATGCGAAAAATCTTACCTAAGCCGTTACGGATTGTTTGCCACGGATGGTCCATGGGTGCAGCAACGGTGCTTTTGGCAGCGGGAAGCGGAAGGTTGCCGAAGGAAGTAAAGTGTATCATTGCTGACAGCAGCTATGCCTCTTTGGTGTCTCAGGTCTCGGATATGATGAAGATACAGTACAGGTTTGCTCCGAAGTTTCTTATAAGGGAAATCAGCAGAATCACACAAAAGAACATCGGTTACGGGATAGAGAGGATTTCGCCTGTTGCGCAAGCCGGGAAAATTCGCGTCCCTGTTCTTCTTGTTCACGGAGCCGAAGATACCTTTATTCCTCCATCTGCCAGCGATGAGATTTTTCAAAGAATCCATGCAAAGAAAAGGCTTCTGTATATTGAGGGAGCAGATCATGTCATGGCATATGAGGTTGCTGCTTCGGTCTATTCGAATGAAATTGACCGATTACTGGAGATTTCCGGATTCTATCCATGACGATCCGGCTCTTCATGGTAATCCTGCGCAGGCATTGTAAAGAATCAGTATCTGTAGTACGCTTTCTATGTTAATAAACGGGGAGCTGGACACTAATCCGGCTGAGAGGATACGAATTTCAGACGTATCGACCCGCATACCTGAACCGGATAATGCCGGCGGAGGGATCAAATGATGAAGCTTTGTGCTTCTCCTTGTTCATCTGTCGGACATAAAAGGAGGAGTTTTTTTATGTCTGAAATTCGAAGTTCTAAATCTACCCGGGATTTCTTGATGGCTATTTCCGCGGGAGGCATATGTCTCGCTCTCGCCGAGACCTTGTCACTGATCAAGGTCTTTGAATGGCCTCAGGGAGGATCCATTACACCTGCCTCAATGTTGCCAATCATTTTGTTTTCTTTATGTTTCGGACCGGGTTGGGGTATTGGTGTTGCGTTCTGCTACAGTCTTTTACAGACGTTTATCGGAGGTTACATCCTTTCTTTTCCTCAAGTGCTTCTGGATTATACGGTCGCATTTACAGTCTTAGGATTGGCAGGCCTTTTCGCGGCGAAAAAAAGCACACGTATGGAAGAAACCAACATTCTGAGAAGACTGACACTAATCCCTGTCTGGAGAATCGTTGTGGCAACTTTCACTGCAATAGCAATCCGCTTGGTATCTCATTTTTTTGCCGGCATCTTTTTTTACGCTGAGTATACGCCGCCGGGACAAACAATCTGGGGCTACTCACTTGCTTATAACGCTGCTTTCTTGATACCGGAGGCGATTATTACGGTTGTCGCACTTTTTGCCTTGTTGGGAACACTTGTCTTTCAAAAGAAAACGCAAGAGAAAATGTCTCCTAGCTTATGGCTTATCACCATCCTGGTTTCTTTCATCCCTATCATCGGACAGATCTTCTTGATTGTGTGGTCCTTTGATACGAAAGCTCCGCGCGGTAGACGCATTTATTCGCGCATTTTTCTGATAATCATTCTACTCGTCTGTTTCACCTGGATCGTTCTGTCATTACTTGCAAAGCAGCCATATAATCCGTTTTTGTAAGTTTTTTCTTTCTTTCACAAGCCTCCGCTGTATAAATGACGAAGCGGGGGCTTTTTTTGTTTTTAGAATCTACATTTCGACAACAAAAAATGAAAGCGTATTTATAGCTTCACACCGCCTTTTTGTGCTATCATACTAGGCAAACATTTATTCGACCGTGTTACTTATGGAGGATAGACTATGGCAATGATTTTTACGGAGGAATCACGTACCTTTAGTGAGTACCTTCTGGTGCCGAACTTAACGACAGCAGAGAACACCCCTGATAAAGTGGATCTGTCAACAGCGATTGTCCGATATAAGAAGGGTAAGGAAGAGCCGAAGCTTAAGACCAACATCCCGCTCGTATCTGCCATCATGCAGTCTGTCTCTGATTCGGGCATGGCTGTGGCTCTGGCTCGCTACGGTGGGTTATCTTTTATCTTTCAGTCCCAGAGTATCGAGAGCCAGGCTGAAATGGTTAAGAAGGTCAAGAAGTACAAGGCGGGTATCGTTACCTCTGACTCGAACCTGACACCTGAAGCCACTCTGGCAGACATCCTGAAGCTGAAGGAGAAGATGGGGCATTCGACGGTTGCCATCACCGATGACGGCACACCGAACGGGCTTCTTCTCGGACTTGTCACTTCCAAGGATTATCGTATCAGCCGTATGGATCCCGCTACGAAGGTATCCGAGTTTATGACACCGTTCGAGAGTTTGATCAAGGCGCCGGAAGGAACCACTCTTAAGACAGCCAATGACATGATCTGGGAGCATAAAGTGAATCAGCTTCCGATTATCGATGATGAGAATCGACTGGTAGGCCTTGTTTTTCGAAAGGACTATGAATCACACAAGGAGAACCCGCAGGAACTTCTGGACGACAATAAGCGTCTGATCGTGGGCGCAGGCATCAACACAAGAGATTACGCAGAGCGTGTTCCGGCTCTCGTGGAAGCCGGTGCAGATGTTCTTTGTATCGACTCTTCTGACGGATTCTCCGAGTGGCAGAAGAAAACGATTTCCTGGATCAAGTCATATGATTCGAATATTCTTGTTGGCGCCGGAAACGTTGTCGATGAGGAAGGATTCTTTTTCCTTGCAGAGGCTGGCGCAGATTTTATTAAGGTCGGTATCGGCGGCGGTTCGATCTGCATCACACGTGAGCAGAAGGGTATCGGCTGCGGACAGGCATCGGCGATTCTTGCTGTCTCCAAAGCGCGAGATGAGTATTATAATAAGACAGGTATATATATACCGATTTGCTCGGACGGTGGAATCGTACATGATTATCATATGACACTGGCTCTTGCCATGGGCGCTGACTTTATCATGCTGGGCCGATACTTCGCTCGCTTCGATGAGAGTCCGACGCGTAAGCTTCTTGTCGGCGGAAACTATGTCAAGGAATACTGGGGCGAAGGATCGAACCGTGCCCGCAACTGGCAGCGTTATGACGACGGAGGAACAGAGGGCAAGATGTCGTTCGAGGAGGGCGTAGACTCGTATGTACCGTACGCCGGAACACTGAAGGACAATCTGGATTCCGCGATGGCGAAGATGAAGTCAACCATGTGTGCCTGCGGATCCTCGTCGATTGCCGAGCTTCAGAGAAAGGCGCGCCTCGTTGTTGTATCATCAACCTCGATCATCGAGGGCGGTGCGCACGACGTTATTCGAAAGGAAAGTGACAGACCTCGCTAATTAGGCGATCGTTTGTCTGAACGTTATAATAGGATATTGAGTGACCGAAAGGTAGAAAAGGAGCCACACATGGTAGAGATGGAAAAGAATGCGTTTACCGTTGAGGGATTGAAGAGATTACAGGATGAGCTTGCGGAGAGAAAGACGGTGAAGGCTGCCGAGATTTCTGAGAGACTTAAGGAAGCACGCGCACAGGGTGACCTCTCGGAGAATTCAGAGTATGACGATGCCAAGGAAGCACAAGCTAAGAATGAGACACGCATCATGGAGCTTGAGGATCTTCTGAAGAATGCCCGGGTTATCGATGAGGACGAGATCAGCAAGACCAAGGTTTCCTTGGGCTCACTTGTTACGCTTCGCGACGAAGAGACGAAGGAAGAGGCAGATTACAGCATTGTCAACGCCAGCGAGGGAGATATTTTTATGAATCGTATATCAACAGAGTCTCCTGTAGGACAGTCGATTCTTGGCAAGAAGAAGGGCCAGATTGTTGAAGTACCCACACCTGTCGGAACCTTAAAATATAAGATCGTGAAGATTGGTAAGCCTACCTGATCACGCTCTTATGTGCCCGATGGGAAAGAAAGGACTTTAACACGCATGCAGGAAAATGTTGACGAAAATATCATCAGTCCCGAGGAAACCGAGCAGGAGAGACAGGAACAGATGCGTATTCGCATCGATAAGCTGAACGAGCTCTCTGCCGCTGGTATGGACCCCTTTGAGCAGGTTCGCTACGATGTCGATAGCTATTCGGCGGATATCATTGAGAGTTTTGAAGAGATGGATGGCAAAGAAGTTCGTATTGCGGGCCGTATTTTGTCGCGCCGTGGAATGGGCAAGGTCAGCTTCTGCGATCTTCATGATAAGAAAGGCCGCATCCAGACATTCACCAAGATCGATGCGATTGGGCCCGAAGCGTATGCCATGTGGCAGAAGCTCGACATCGGTGACATCGTCGGAATCCGGGGCACTGTTTTTCGCACACAGAAGGGCGAGATCTCCGTTCGGACGGAGGAGTATACTCTTCTGGCGAAGGCCCTGCGACCATTGCCGAACAAGTTTCACGGACTGAAAGACACAGAGCTGCGTTATCGTCAGCGCTACGTGGACCTGATTGTGAACCCGGAGGTTCGTGACACGTTTGCAAAGCGATCGGCGATTCTAAGTGAGATCCGCCGCTTTATGGATGCGGAAGAATTTATGGAGGTCGAGACCCCGATCTTGAATACAATTCCGGGAGGAGCGACTGCTAGACCCTTTATCACGCATCACAATACCCTGGACATGGACATGTATTTGCGCATTGCACCGGAGCTTTACTTGAAGAGACTCATCGTTGGCGGCTTTGAGCGCGTCTATGAGATGGGACGCCTCTTTCGTAACGAAGGAATGTCAATCAAGCACAATCCGGAGTTTACGACGATCGAGATGTACCAGGCCTATACTGACCTTCGCGGGATGATGGACCTTGCTGAGAAGCTGTTAAGTAACGTAGCACTTAAGGTTCTCGGTACGACCGAGATAATATACCAGGGTACTCCGATCAGCCTGACTCCGCCGTTTGCTCGTATGACGATGATCGAATGTGTCAAGAAGTATTCCGGAGTTGATTTTGCGGCGATAATGACAGACGAGGACGCTCGAAGAGTAGCCGCGGAGAAGGGGATCGAGCCGGATAAGAATTTCCGCAGAGGCGAGATTTTGAATTTGTTTTTCGAGATCTTCTGTGAGGAACAGCTTATTCAGCCTACTTTTATCTGCGAGTATCCGATCGAGATATCTCCTCTGACAAAAAAGAAGCCCGGGGACCCGATGATGACAGAGCGTTTTGAACTCTTTATCGGCGGTCGTGAGTACGCGAACGCTTATTCGGAGTTGAATGACCCGATTGATCAGAGAGAGCGTTTTGCCGATCAGATCATGAAGCGAGATGCTGGTGATGATGAAGCAAACCTTCTCGATGAGGACTTCTGTGTTTCCCTGGAGTACGGCATGCCTCCGACCGGGGGAATGGGCATCGGTATCGATCGCTTCGTCATGCTGTTGACGGATCGGGCATCAATCCGTGACGTACTTCTTTTTCCGACGATGAAGAGCATCTGAGTCAATCAAATCACACATGAAGAGCCCTGAGAGTTTAATTCTCAGGGTTTTTTTATTTCGATATCCCTCTATGCCGGCGTATGAGAAGGCCAATATTCAGTAAAAAATGAAATGAACGAATTTTTTGTGAGAAAATGTTTGGATCAATCGTTATTTAGGTGAGTGCTCAAATCATTTAAAAAGGAGAGTGTGAATTGAACAGTGAAAATGTAATAAGATTGTTTGAAAAGTATTCTGTCGATTTATATAGATTTTCAGTCTCATATGTAGGTTCAAAACACGAGGCTGAAGATATCGTTCAAGATGTCTTCTTGAAACTTCTTACCAGGAAAATCGAAATAGGTGAAGATTATGAGAAACGATATCTAATGAAAATGACTGCAAATAAATGCAAGGATAGTCTTAGAGCATCTAAGTTCAAGAGTAGTATTGATTACGATTCGATTTGTGAGAGTATTGGTATTTCATATGATTTCACAAAAGAGAATCAAGCAGTGTTTGATGCGGTGATGAACCTGAATGAAAAATTCAGAGTCCCGGTTTATTTGCATTGTTATGAGGGGTATATGTACAGAGATATCGCTAAGATACTGAATATTTCCGATTCAGCAGTTGCAATGAGAATTAACAGAGGCAAAGAGAAATTACGAGTGCTATTGGAGGGATTTTGATGGAAAACAAGATAAAAGAAACATTCGATAAAATTGAGATGGACACAGATAGAAAAGATTCGATGAGAGAAGTGATTCGCAATAAGAGATCAAAGAACTATTTGTGGATTAGAGCCGCTGCCTGTATCGCTGCATGTATGACACTTCTATTCTGTATTCCGACAACAAGAGAATTTATTGTTCATGCAGCAGTAGATTTGATGAAAGTTTTCTATACTGCTAATGGTAACGAGGTAATATATATCGAATCAACACAGGAGACGCAATTTGTTATTGCATTCGATGGAAATAAAAGCTACGCAAAGGTCGAGAATGGTAGATTGTATTTTACCTTAAAAAATGAAACGATAGACATAACGGATCAATGCAGTGATACCAGTTATTATAGACATGTACTCAGTAACCCGGATGGAAGCAGAAGCGTAATACTAGTGGGGGGTACAATAGATGATTACGGATGGGTTGAATTGATATTTGATGAAGATGGAAAGTATATTTTCAATCAAATGGACATTAAAGAAGATAATACCTGGCAGAATCTGGCGATGCATAACGAAGGAGTTCCATGCGGAGATCCGAATTTAGATGATCTTTTAGAAAAGTAAGCATAAGGATTCTGCGAATCTGTATAAAAGGATGTGGTAATGGTAAAACCATCTAGAACATCCTCAAGTAGGCACGAGATGCCCAACAAGCTCATGGTCAAAGAGTGGGCTTGTTGGGCTTAATAGCGTCTGTGTGATTGTTTTTCCCGAGGCTATTTATTATAGATAACGTGATGGAGTGAATTATAGTATCTCTGAGCTTAACGAGTAAAAAAGCAAATGCTTAGATTTCTGATTCAAATGCCAAGATGTTTTTTCTATTGACAAACCGGGCGATTTTTAATAGCGTGGGTTGGAGACTTGATTTTGTGGAGAATTTGTCAGTAATCATGTGTCATGGACTGTAAGCACATTTCAGACAAGCAGTAAACGAGGGAACACTTTTATGCAAGTCTGATTTAGTACTTTAATGAGTGTACAATATGTATCAATGCGGGCGGCACTGCGAGTCAAACGTTATCGTTTGCTTGTCCCGGGAATATGTTAATATTCCTGGGTTTTTATCATCTTATTATAGGAGGTTTTGGTATGTATAGAACACAATACTGTAATGATATTTGCGACAAGCATATCGGTAGTACGGTCCAACTTGCCGGTTGGGTAGACGTTGTGAGAGATCATGGCGGAGTTATTTTTATTGATTTGCGCGATTATACCGGAGTAACACAAGTTGTAATTCACGACGAAGAGTTGGTTAAGAACGTCAACCGTGAAACGGTTATTTCGGTAAGCGGTAAGGTTGAGAAACGTGCGTTAGATACTGTTAATGAAAAGATAGACACAGGGTATGTAGAATTGGTTGCAGATTCCCTTAAGATTCTTGGCAAGAGCCGTAATATGCTGCCGTTCGAAGTGCGTTTATCTCATATGAGTAAGGATGAACTTCGATTAAAATACCGTTATCTTGATCTTCGTAATCCGAAGAATCATGAGAAGCTTGTCATAAGAAGTAAGATTATTCGTCATTTGCGTAATTTAATGGAGGGGAAGGATTTCCTGGATATGCAGACACCGATTCTGACTGCATCCTCTCCGGAAGGCGCCCGTGATTTTCTGGTGCCGAGCCGCAAGCACCCCGGTAAGTTCTATGCTCTCCCACAGGCTCCGCAGCAGTTTAAGCAATTATTGATGGTATCCGGTTTTGATAGATACTTTCAGGTAGCCCCTTGCTTCAGAGATGAGGATGCCAGAGCAGACCGTTCACCTGGTGAGTTTTATCAGTTGGATTATGAGATGGCATTTGCGACACAGGATGATGTACTTGAGGTCTGTGAGGATATTATCTACGATACATTTAAGAACTTTACAGACAAGATGATTACACAGAAGCCTTTCCGTCGGATTACTTTCGCAGAATCTATGTTGAAATATGGCTCTGACAAACCGGATCTTCGAAATCCTTTACTGATCTGTGATTTGACCAATTTCTTTGCTGCTGTAGATTTCCCGGCATTTAAGAACAAACCCGTTCGCGGTATTGTTGCAAATTGTTCAGGTAAGTCAAAGAAGTTCTTCGAGGACTCTTTGAAGTTTGCAACTTCTCCGGAAGTTGGTCTTGGCGGACTTGGATATATCACCTTTAAGGAAGGTGTTTTTGCAGGACCGATTGCCAAGTTCCTATCAGAGGACAAGAAGGCTGAGATCATAGATATAACAGGTGCAAAAGAAGGAGAGACCATATTTTTCATCTGTGATGATAAGAGAAGTGATACAGAAAAGAAATCAGGACACATTCGTTCCTGGCTTGCCGCAAAGGACCAGCTGGACTTGATTCGGGATGATGCATTTGAGTTTTGCTTCATTGTTGATTTTCCGATGTATGAGATTGATGAAGAAACAGGAGATACAATCTTTACACATAATCCGTTTTCTATGCCTCAAGGCGGTATGGATGCATTATTAGGAGATGATCCGACACAAGTTCTTGCCTATCAGTACGACCTTGTATGTAATGGTATTGAATTGGCATCTGGAGCTGTACGTAACCATGATGTGGATATCATGAAGAAGGCTTTTGAGATCGCCGGATATTCGGAAGAAGATTTGAAGTCCAGATTCAATGCTCTTTATACCGCATTCCAGTATGGTGCTCCGCCACATGCCGGTATGGCACCTGGTATTGACCGTATGGTAATGCTTCTGACAGATGAAGAAAAGATTCTGGAAGTTATTGCCTTCCCATTGAATGGCAATGCCCAGGATCTCCTGCTCGGAGCTCCAAGTGAAGTGACTAACCAGCAGTTAGAAGATATCCACCTTCTTGGAAATAGCATTACTTCCCGTTCAGCGCCAACGGCCGGAAACAAGGGACGCAGTGAAAAACGTGCTACGTTCTCCAACGCTCAGCAGTTGAATCAGTTATCCTTAACGGAAAAAGAAGAAAATGATATGCAGAACATTTTCAAGATGATGAAGGATCAGGAAGACATACTGCAAAAGATTAATACTGAGAATGTTGATGAGATGATTCACGTAATGCCTATGACCAACGTCCTTCGTGAAGATGAAAGAATACAGCCGTTTACAAGGGAAAGTCTCCTTGAAGGCGCGCCGGAGCGTAGTGAAGACAGTTGGCAAGTGCCACGACTTGTAAAGTGAGGTATGTAGAATGAAAGAATATACAGTACAGTTATCTGAAAAGGGAACCATAGCAGTTGATGATACGATCCTTGTCAAGGGCGTACAGACTGCAGCGGGCTCTCGTATTTTAGAAGGTTATAAACCGGTGTTTAGTGCACAAGCAGTAACACGTCTTGAGGACAAGGGTTATGTTGTTGCGGGGAAGACGCAGGTAGGTGAGTTTGGCCTGGATCTCGTTGGCGAATTTTCTTGCTTTGCAGAAAAAGAAGAAGAACTGAAAGGTGCTGCTGCAGACCTGGTTGCCAAGGGTAAAGTTAAGGCTGCCCTTGGCGTGGATGTGAATGGAGCACCGAGACGTGCCGCAGCCTTGTCCGGCGTTGATTTCTTAAAGCCTACTTATGGTACCGTATCGCGCTATGGAATAATCTCCTGTGCGGCTTCCGGTGAACAATTGGGTGTATATGCCGCCAAGGTGGAAGGTGTCAGAGAGATTATGGAAGTAATCTGCGGACACGATCAGAAGGATGGAACCAGCCTGAAAGATGCAACATATGACTACAGTACGGAAGTTGCGGTTGAAGGCAAAAAAGTATGTATCATTAAGGAGCTTCTACAAAAAGCAGATGTCATAACACGTCAGAACGTGAATGCATTTGCAGAAAAGCTTCGTCGGAGTGGTGTTATTGTAGAAGAAATTTCTTGCGATCTATTTGATGTTGCTAATATAACATGGCAAATTCTTATGACGGCTGAGACCTGTAATAATGTATCCCGATATGATGGCGTGAAGTATGGTTATCGTGCGCCAGAATATAAGAATATTGATGAACTATATGTCAATTCAAGAACAGAAGGCTTTAATTTCTTGACGAAGTCGGTAATTCTCTATGGTTCTGATGTGTTATCCAAGGACCGTTATGTTGACTGCTACGGCAAATCTCTTAAGGTTCGTCGTGTGGTAGCAGAGAAGTTCGAGGAGTTGATGAACAGTTATGATGCGGTTCTTACTCCGGTATGCAGTAAGATAGAATACAAACCTTATGATATAAGCGAAGCCTTTGAGACGATTTTCAAAGAAAGCGTATTTACTTCTGTTGCGAACTTGATTGGAATCCCCGCGCTGGTAAGCGACAAAGTTCAGCTCATGGGTAAGCATTTCAGCGAAAGTGTTCTGCTTAGCCTTGCAAGAAGTACTGAAAGCGCAGGTGAGTAAAGATGAAATATGAAGTGGTTATTGGTCTTGAAACCCATGTAGAACTTAGTACCGAATCTAAGATATTCTGCTCGTGTGGAGGACATTCTGCAGCTAAGGAACCAAATGATTGTGTATGCCCGGCTTGCTGTGGTATGCCCGGAATGTTGCCTGTTATGAATAAAAAGGTCGTTGAACTCGCCGTTACAGCAGGTCTCATGCTCAACTGCGAAATCAGCAGATATACCACATTTGATAAGAAGAATTATTTTTATCCTGACCTTCCCTGTGCCTATCAGTGCACACAGTTGAACCATCCGATCTGTACGAATGGGTGTGTAACTCTCAAGACTTCTACCGGAGAAAGAGATATTCATATCAAGCAGATTCATATGGAAGAGGATGCGGGTAAGTTGGTTCACGCAGGTAAGGTTTCGAACATTGATTTTAACCGTACCAGCGTTCCTTTGATTGAGATTGTTACACAACCGGATTTTCGCAGTGTAGAAGAAGTAATCGTTTACCTTAATAAGCTAAAATCCATGCTCCGTTCCGGTGGTATCTCTGAATGTGAAGAAGGCGCTATGCGTTGTGATGTCAACGTTTCTGTTCGTCCGGAAGGTAGCACGGAATTTGGTGTCCGTTCAGAGATAAAGAATATGGCTTCTTTCGAGGCAATCGAAAAAGCGATCTGTTATGAGACACAGCGACATATGGATGCAATTGAATTTGAGACAGAAGAGTTAGTGCAGGAAACAAGACGTTTCGATGACGTGAGCGGCAAGACATTTGCTATGCGTAACAAGGAAACAGCAGCGGACTATCGTTATTTTCCTGACCCTAATTTGATGCCGATTATTATTGATGATGAATGGCTGGAAAAAATAATAACGATGAAGCCGATAGCGATCGATGAGAAAGCAGATACTTATCGAGACGCCGGTATATCAGAAAAAGAAATTGATATGCTTATTCATAATCACAATGCGAGTAAATTATTGGATGATGTTGTGGCGCGTGGTTGTGATGCAAAAAATGCATCCGGATGGATATTAACGGATTGCGTGGGAATTCTTCGTAAAAACGGCAAATTACTGAATGACTTGGAAATACGTGCACAGGATCTTTCTGAGATTATTAAAATGGTTGACAGTGGATCGATTAATAGAATGAGTGGCAAGAAGATTTTAGCGGCTGTCATCGAAACGGGTGTAGATCCTGTAGCGTTTTGCAAGGAAAATGCACTCGATGCCAAGGTAGATACAGCAACGATCGAAAGCGTAATGGACAGTGTTCTTTTGGAAAATGCCCAAGCACTCGAAGACTTTAAAAATGGAAAAGTTAAAGCGAAGCAAGCAATATTCGGAGCCTGTATCAGAGCATTAAAGAATACTGCCGATACAGATGTTATTCGGGAACTTCTTGATAAGAAGTTAAGCAACATGTAGGGACCGTGCTGGATCGATACTTTTATTTATTGTTGAGGGAAATCATGTAAATTCAGGTTCAGATTAGAGACACTTTACTTGGTGAATCACCGGATGTAAGGTGTCTTTTTCTGATTTTTTTACTTCCCGTGGAGATCTATATGTGTTCGTAATAACAGAAAGATGATATTACGATAAACAGATAAAGATTATGACATTCTAAATCGATTCGGGCATCTCAGCATACCGTTGTGTACCGCTTGCCAATAGAGATATAGCCAACAGAATTTATACGTGTAGAATGGGAACATAGGTGATTTGCGGGAGGATAAAAGAGATTTGATGAAGATTTTCATTTCTGAGAATGCAGGCAATGCCGAGACATCTGTGGAGATACATTGCAGAAAACGTGATGCCATTATCCGGAATTTGCAAAGACATATCCTTTCCTTTGATGAGAGGTTCGCTTGCATTTCCGAGTTTGGGACAGTTTATGTCCATGCGAAGGATATTCTTTATTTTGAGACGGTCGACAATAAGACATTCCTCTATACAAAGGACAAATCATACGAGATCCAGATGCGTTTGTACGAGCTTGAGGGAAGGCTAAATGACAAGGACTTCTTCCGATGTTCGAAGGCAATCATAATCAACGTGACAAAGATCGAGTCGCTGAAGCCGGAACTGACCAGAAATATTCTGGCGACTTTATGTAACGGCGAGGTTGTCGTCATCTCGAGACGGTACGTGAAGGCTTTCAGGACATTGATTTATACGGAGGGAAAAGGATGAAGAAAATCTTATCAAAGAGTTTGTTTGCCTGCATTCGGGACGGTGTGGCTTATAGCTTTTCGTGGTTTGTGCTCCTGGCGCTGATCATCTGCTTGCTAACAGGCAAAAAAGATATCGGAGTGGATTTCTTGGGAATGCTTCTTGCTTTTTGTGTACTGGCAGCCATTGAGTTTGTTTTTTTCTTTTCAAACTTCTTCATCAAAAGAAAAGGCTTTATCTTTCGACTCAATGGATTTGTCGCGTTGTTTCTTCCGAC
The DNA here is from genome assembly GCA_964579245.1 of uncultured Mageeibacillus sp. Lineage (GTDB taxonomy): Bacteria > Bacillota > Clostridia > Saccharofermentanales > Saccharofermentanaceae > Firm-13. The sequence goes on along the minus strand of CAZOFY010000007.1, from coordinate 41,894 downwards.
ACAGATTGCGTTTCTGTACGCTGCAGGATTATTCAGCGGAGCCGGTACTGTAATCCAATGGGTGATATTTGTCGGGATTATCGTGCTTTTATACCTGGTCTGCATTGTTTTGGATCAGACAGTTTGCAGAAAGCAGGGTAAGGAATATACCGTTCAATTGGATCGATATAAGGAGAAAAGAAGAGATGAAAGTACAACCTGACGCGATGAACAGATCCTTGTGTTTGCCAGAACTAAAAAAGGAGAATATCCAGTCTCAGAAGAGGGGCCTGCCTTTTATCATGGCATCCGTTGTCCTCTGGGCATTGATCACCGGTATTCAGATGACAGCATTGACTACTTCACAGAAGAATATGGGCGCCTTCTGTTGCTCCGTGCTCTTGATGCCGGTGGCGTGTCTTTTCGCAAAGATCATGAAGGCGGATCTGTTCGCAAATAAGGACAATCCCATCAACAAACTCGGATTCTTGTGTACGATGAACCAGTTGCTCTATATCCTGATTGTCATGTGGGCTTTTTCTGAGTGCCCGGACAGAATGATCATGTTGTACGCGATGATTTTTGGTGCGCATTTACTTCCTTTCGGATGGTTGTATGAGGCGAAAGCCTATATTGTCCTATCCATTGCAGAGACAATCCTGGCTCTGGTCGTGGGACTGACATTCGGGAATGCTGCAGTCGGAATACTCATGGTAGTTCTTGGGGCTGTCCTGTCCGTTCGTCTTCTGGTTCAAAACAAGACCATTTAACCTATTTTAGTCGTGGTTTAGAGCCCCGCGAAACGAAAGAGGGGCTTTTCTGTTCTTTTAATAATCCGCTGTTCTGGTATTATATACATGGTATTTCAGGGTGACATCAGCAGAAAATGAGGCTTCGCATCCGAAAAAAATATGCGGCAATCTTATCGCATCGCTTGACTATCTCAAAACGAAAATGTAACATCGATCATAGGCTGGCTTGCGTTCAGTCAGGACATAGGGATCCGACAACAACTCCATTTCAGGGAAACTCGTCGGATCAAAGCAGAATCAGAATCATGTGATGTCACTGAATAGAGGAGAGAAATGGACGAGATCAACAAGGACCAAGTGGATGTAAGTGCTGTAGAAGCGGAAATCAAGCCGGGTATGACAGAGACCGAAGTGACGCTTTCGACGTCGAAGATGACTCGGGAAGAAGCGTTTCATTTGCTTTCACTGAAGGAAGATGCCAAACCGGAGATGGTAGACCATCGGTTCTACAATCTGACAAAGCGTTATCGCATTGAGAAGGACCTTGAGAATCTTGCCAAAATTACCGAGGCTTATGAGATCGCTTCCGGACGTGCCGCTCAAAAAGAGGCGGAGGTCGAGGCGCACGAGACAGCAAAGAAGTATTACGGCAAAACCAAGCGCGAATGGGAAACCTATATTTATTACTCCTGGTGGAAGTACGTTCTTGCGGTTCTGGCGATTATCTTCGTGATATTTGCCGGCAATCAGATGCTGAACGGTAATCGTTTCGATATCCGCATCGTAAATATCGGCCATTTCAAGCAGGATACTTCGGGTCTGACGTTCTTTGCTGTCGATAAAATGTCCTACAATAACCCTTACATCATTAATGCCGAAATCGGCTTTGCCGATCCGGCCTCAAGTGATGTTGATATGATGACACAGTCTATGATGGCATTTGCATATCTTTCTGCCGCTCCGGATATCGTTTTTTTTGATGAACCCACCATGCCCTATTTTATTGATTATTTACAGAATCTGGACGGATTTTATGAATCCTTGCGTCTGGCTCTTACCACGGAGGAATTTGCGACGATTGAACCGCTTCGGTATTCGAGACAAGACAGCTATAAACTTCGGGAATTGAAGCCGGAGGAATATGGAAAAGATCCTGATGATTCTGTGATACACATCTTTGGTCTTCGCTTTAATGATCCGAAGATTTATCAGGCTCTCGGGTATTCGACCAAGTGGCAATCCGGAGATAAGCTTGTTGTTATGGGAATAGCGGCAACGACGGAGAACCAGACCGGAGCAGAGCTTTTTGTTACCGAGCTTATTAGGAAACAGGACGAACTGATTCGTCAATTTGAAGAGATGAACGGAAAAATCGTTGTGTATTCCGGTACTGCCGAGAAAGAAGAAAGTATAACAACGCAAGAAAGTGACGCTGCCTGATTCCTTTTCATTATATTTGTTATGCATCCATTTTCGTTACCATAAAGAGTTGCTGGACTTCGGATTTGTCCAACATGCGAAAGTCTCCGGGCTTCTGTGATGGCTGAAGACAGATGCCGGCAACGCTTTTTCTATGTAATGCTATAACCGGGCGATCGACTTGTGCCAACATACGTTTGACCTGGTGGGATTTACCTTCGGTCAGCGTCAAAAGACAAGTATTATCACTCAGCGGTTCAAGCTTTGCAGGCGCCAGTTGTTCCGGTTCGCGTCCGTTCTCGTGAAGAGTCATTCCGTTTCTGAACAGCTCCTGGTCGGCAAAAGTCAAGGCCGGCCCTTCATATGTAACTCGATACACTTTCTCCGCGTGCCACTTCGGGCTCGTCAAACGATGGGCAAGCGTACCGTTATTCGTCAGCAGTAACAGGCCGGTCGTATGATAATCCAGCCGGCCAACCGGGGATATTCCTTTCCCGAGAAGATCGGCGGGAAGAAGCTCTGCGACGGTTGGAAGTCTCTTATCCTCCATAGCTGTCAAATACTCGTCCGGTTTGTTCAGTGCTATGTAAAGATACCGGGAAAAACGGATCGGCTCACCGTCGATCGCAACAATACTATCCTTTTCCGAAAACCCGGAAAAGGAGGGGTCCGCAATCGGGTGGCTGTTGACCGTGACGCGTCCCGAACGAATCAGAGAACGTACGTCTGACCGGGTGCCATAACCTGAATTTGAAAGATATCGATCCAGTCTCATGTGCTGATTATAACAAACAAGCTATGACTTTTTCAGGAAAATCGTCTCTAAACACAATAAAAATGTGGTATAATCGAACTGTTAATAATGATGGCGGAAGTCTGTTTTTCGAGATTTCTTGATGATTCATTTTCTTCGTTTATCACAGAAGTAATCATAACAAGCTTTTCTTGACAGGCTTTTTCAGGTCATCGGGGTCAAAGTTGGTCTTGTTATTTTTCGAGAGGTAAGTATGGCAGCAAGTATTATCAACATTGAAGACGGAATGCCTCGGGTCGAGGGAGCTATGAGAAAGCTTCAGCTGGAATTGAATACGATGCGACGCATCGGGATTAATCAGGTCAAGGTCATTCATGGATACGGATCCTCGGGGTGCGGCGGTTCCTTGAAGTCGGCGACTCACGAATGTTTAAGGAATATGAAGCATGAAGGCAGGATCAAAGCCTTTTGTCCCGGTGAACAGTTCGGTCCGTTTGAGAAGCCCGGTCGAAGTCTGGTCGAGATATGTCCGGCATTCCGGACTGATCCTGACTGGGCCAGAGCCAATGACGGGATCACAATTGTTGTATTGAAGTGATCAGGCTGACAGGTACTTGGAATCGAGCTCTCCGTATTTCTGCGGAGGGCTTTTTTTGTCCGCGATTTATCTTACTTGCATTTTACATGGGCATAACCTTTCTTTACATCATGATAATCCGTGTCTAAAAACGAATGTCTATTCTATAGTCATAAGCAATTAGGAGGATGAAAGAATGATAAGAAAGACAAAGGTTTTTCTCTCTGCTGTGATCATGGGGGCATTGATGATCAGCTCCGCGGCTTGCGGTGAAGTTTCAGTGGAGACCGTGGCGAAGACAGAAGCGGCAACTACGCCAAGTACTTCGAGTACAACAAGCGCCTCAGATACTGAAATTGATATGACAACATCGGAAGATTCCACAAGCCTGACAGGCAATCTGACGTTGACCGGCTCGACCTCGATGTCCGATGTAAGCACAGCTCTTGCCGAGGCATTCATGCTGGCGAATCCGGATGTCACGGTGTCAGTCGGCGGCAATGGTTCCGGTGAGGGTCCCACAGCCGTAAACGACGGAACAGCCCAGATCGGAATGCTCTCCAGACAACTCAAGGATTCGGAAGAGCCGGCTAAGTTCGATCAGTATATCATCGGATATGACGGTATCGCAGTTATCGTGAATCCGGCTTCCGGAGTCTCGGATCTTACGCCGGAACAAGTGAAAGATATTTTTACCGGAAAGATCACCAATTGGAGCGAACTCGGCGGCGCGGACGCGATCATTCAGTGTATCGGTCGAGAAGCGGCTTCGGGCACCAGGGGTGCTTTTGAAGAGCTGATTGATATCGAGGATGTAGCCGTTTATGCAGAAGAACAGAATTCGACAGGGAATGTAAAGCAAGCGGTATCGGGAAATCCGAATGCAATAGGTTATGTATCGCTGTCGGCGGTCGATGAGACGGTGAAGGCGGTCACCCTAAGCGGTGTAGCTCCCTCTGAAGCGACGGTCAAATCTGGAGAATATATGCTGCAGCGCCCATTCTTAATGATTACAAAAGCTCAAACAACGGATTCGTTGACACAGGCTTTCCTCGATTTCATCTACTCGGATGAAGGACAGACAATCATTCTGGATGACGGGATTGTTCCGAATCCTAACAAATAAACGAGACGAGGTAGCCATCTTGGAACGTAATAACACAAATATGATTCGGGATGCGAAGAAGACCGTGCGTACAGGTGTGCGCACGGTTGGCTTTGTCTTCGGTGTTTTTAGCCTCTTTTCCATTCTGCTTCCGTATGTGTCGATCCGACTCGATGATGTTATTGTTCGGTTAACGGGTTTGCAGGTACTGATGCTGAATATCCGTCTATCAGACGGACAGCTGCTTACTTTGCCGATGACCTTGCGCATTGCAATGATTCTTTCGCTTCTTGGCGGAGCGGCAGGAATTGCCCTTCTTGCCACTCGAAAATATACTCTCTCCGGTGTGTCCTTCTTTTCTTCCCTGCTGCTGGTCGTTGCACAAACGCTTTTCTTCTCGGAAATGGAGCAGGCAGCGGTGCGAGCCGGAGTATCCGCTTGCGAATCAGAGAACATGCTTGGCTATGGACTGATGATTGCCTTTCTTCTTGTGGCTTCGGCATCAGCTATTCTGATGACAGGCATCGAAAAGGCCGCGGAATCCATCTTTAAACTGTCGGCGAGTATCTCTATTGGTATCGTGGCAGCAATCACAATCTACATGTTTGCATATGGCTCTCCGGCGATCCTTGAGATCGGCCTTTTCAGGTTTCTGTTCGGGACAACCTGGGCACCATCTGCGTCGCAAGCCCAATACGGTATCTGGTTTATGATTCTGGCTTCCCTCTTTTCATGTATGGGAGCAATCGTCATCGGTGTGCCGGTTGGGATTTTTACCGCGGTCTTTTTAGCCGAAATTGCTCCAAAGTGGATGGGCTCTATCGTCCGACCGGCGGTTGAGCTTCTTGCGGGAATTCCATCTGTCATTTATGGCTTCTGGGGAATGAAGGTTCTTGTTCCGATCCTTAGAAGTCTGGCACTGGATATGGGCATCAATTCGACCGGATCAGGACTTCTGGCTGTTATACTCATTCTTTCTGTGATGATTTTGCCAACGATTATTCGTGTTGCGGAGACAGCACTTCTCAGTGTTCCGAAATCCTACACGGAGGCATCCCTTGCCCTGGGAAACACAAAGGTGTCAACCATTTTCCAGGTTCAGATCCCGGCGGCCAGGTCGGGTATTCTTGCCGGCGTTATTCTTGGTGTCGGACGTGCAATCGGAGAAACGATGGCAGTGATCATGGTTGCCGGAAACATTGTAAAGTTTCCGGAACTGTTTTCTTCGATACGCCCGCTGACAGCCGGAATTGCATTTGAGATGGGTTATGCGGAGGCCGGGCTTCACCGCCAGGCGCTTTTCGGAATCGGCCTGGTTCTGTTCGTATTTATCATGCTGGTGAATATCTCATTCAACTTCCTTTCCAGGAGAGGGGTGCAAGTTGATGCAAAATAAACGAGCAATCAAGAAAAAAGACATTTTATTGAGTACCTTAATATGGATTTCAGCGGGCTTGACTGTTGCGGTTTTAGTCGCGATTCTTGGTTACATTTTGATCAATGGTCTTCCGAATATGACCCTGCACTTTCTTTCGAGCACGTATTCCGCATCGAAAAACGGGAATAAGGGCATTTTGCCGATGATCATCAATACACTGTATATCGTTCTCTTGAGCCTGGCTCTGGCAACGCCTGTCGGAATTGGAAGTGCCATTTACTTGACCCAATATGCCAAGCAGGGAAGACTTGTCAAGGCGATTCGCTTTACGACCGAGGTATTGACAGGCATACCATCTGTTCTGTTCGGACTCTTCGGATATGCCCTGTTTGTGGTTCTTTTCGGATTTCGGTTGTCCATTTTGTCGGGAAGTCTGACGATGATGATCTGTATCCTTCCGACGATAGTCAGAACAACGGAGGAAGCTCTGCTTTCCGTTCCCGTCACATACCGTGAAGGCGGTCTTGCACTGGGTGCCGGCAAGCTTCGTGTCACGATGGGGATCGTACTTCCTTCAGCCATACCGGGCGTACTGACGGGCATTATTCTGGCAATGGGACGAATTGTAGGTGAGACCGCCGCGCTGTTATTCACTGTCGGTGTTTCCGGTAATGCCATGCCGAAGGGAGATAATCTTTTTGACGCCGCATTCGGGCATATACTCGAACAAGGCAATACGCTTGCCCTGCATCTGTATAACTCGGCTATGAATGGCAAGGACCCTGTCTCTGTACCGTTTGCCACGGCAGCAGCTCTGATGATTCTGGTATTTGGACTAAACCGCCTCGCGGGCTTCATGACGAAAAAGCTTCGCAAACAATAGGAGAGAAATATGTCGCACAACAAAATTGAAATTGAACATCTGAATCTTTTTTACGGTGACTTTCAGGCTCTGAAAGACGTGAATCTTTCGATTGAGGAGAAAGAGATTACAGCCTTTATCGGGCCTTCCGGTTGCGGGAAATCGACCTGTATCAAGACACTGAATCGTATGAACGATCTGGTGCCTGATTGCCGGGTGGAAGGGAAGATTACGATTGACGACGAGGACATCTATGCCAAGGATTGTGATGTCACGCTCTTACGCAAACGTGCCGGTATGGTTTTTCAGAAACCAAATCCTTTTCCGATGTCGATCTATGACAATATCGCTTACGGTCCCCGTGTACATGGTATGAATAAGAAAGCAGAGCTTGATGAGAGGGTAGAAAGTGCTTTGCGCAGTGCCGCGCTTTGGGATGAGGTGAAAGACCGGCTGAAGGGATCGGCGCTAGGAATTTCGGGCGGCCAACAGCAACGGTTATGCATTGCCAGGGCTCTGGCTGTGGAACCTGATATTCTCTTGATGGACGAACCGACTTCAGCACTTGATCCGATATCTACACTGAAAATAGAAGATTTGATGTATGATTTGAAGAAAAAGTACACAGTCATCATCGTTACTCATAATATGCAGCAGGCGGTGCGGATATCTGACAAGACGGCGTTCTTCCTGATGGGAGAGGTCATAGAATTCGGGTCAACGATACAGATTTTTAACGAACCGGATAAAAAGAAGACAGAGGATTATGTCACCGGTCGATTTGGCTGATCAGAGCCTGCATATTTGAAAGGAGAAATAAAATGGTAGTCAGAGGAGAATTTGAAAAGGAACTCATGGAGCTACACGAGATGATTGTACGGATGGGCACAATGACGCAGAACGCAATCAGTGATGCCGTGACAGCGCTGGTTGATCTGGACGCTGAAAAGGCCAGATCAATCATCGAGAATGATGATGCCATCGATGAGATGGAGCGTCAGATCGATAAGGCTTGTGTTGAACTGATCGCCAGACAACAGCCGGTGGCAAGAGACCTGCGTGATACGATTTCAACGTTGAAACTGATCACTGACCTGGAACGAATCGCGGATCACGCCTCGGATATTTCCGAAAAGGTTCTAATCCTGTCGTCCGTTTCAAGTAGTGTTATCATTCCCGCCGACTTAATCCGGATGAGCGATCTTTCACAGCTGATGATCCGGTCGGCCCTGGAATCCTATGTGACAAGAAATGAAGAAACCGCGGCAAGCGTTGTTCATATGGATGACAAAGTCGATGCATTGTATGATAAAGTGAAAGCATATCTGGTCATCAGGATGCGACAGGATCCGGAGAACATCGAGAACCTGGTGGAATTATTATTGGTCTGCAAGTATTTCGAGCGCATTTCGGATCACGCGCAGAACGTGGCAGAATGGGTGTTGTTTTATATTCGTGGTAGGAGGCCCGACAGTAATGAGTGAGCGGCGACGAATCGTACTTGTGGAAGATGATGCTGCCATAGCAGAGCTCATCCAGTACAATTTGACCAATGAAGGCTTCGAGGTCATGAGCTTCCGTAACGGGACCTTGATGTTCGATGCCTTACCTGGTATAGAGGGCATTTGTCTTTTTCTTCTGGATATCATGCTCCCGGGCATGGACGGATTCTCAATCTGCCAGAAGATCCGTGAAGACGAGACTTTTTCTATCGTTCCTGTGATCATGCTTACAGCTCGTGCGACGGAGAGTGATAAGGTGCGCGGGCTCGAATCCGGTGCTGATGATTATGTAACGAAGCCGTTCGGCATTCGCGAGTTTCTTGCCCGCGTTCATGCGCAGGTCAGGAGATTCGAGAAATCCCAGTTTCTCATGAGTCATTCGGAACTGTCTTCGACGGATCCGGAAACAGATGCTTCCGGTACGGCTACGCCTGCACTCGACGTTGTTCCTGTCCGGACCGGCTCGGGAATAATCCGGTGTGCGAATATTACTCTCGATGATGTGAAGCACCGTGTCTATTCTTCCGGTGTTGAGATAGAAATGACAAATCGGGAGTATGAACTTCTCAAGTTTTTAATGACAAATCGCGGAGTTGCTTATTCCCGTGATGATCTGCTGAATCATGTATGGGGGTATGAGTATTCAGGAGAAACGAGAACAGTGGACGTCCATATTCGCCAGCTGCGCCGGAAGATCGAAAGAGATGATGCGAATCCGGAAATCATAGAGACGGTAAGAGGACGCGGCTATCGTTTTTGCGAGAATCAGGTGTAGGAGTCCGCTATGCTGAAAAAGTTGCAAGTTTTTCTCTTTGTTCTGGTCCTTGTGGCTATTTCAGCTACGGGTCTGTTATATCTGTATTTTCTGTCACAATATTCTGATGCGATGAATGAGAAGATCCTCGCCTCGGCAAGTGAACTGTTTGTTCGGGACGTTTTGAATGGTGCATCCTACCAGGAAGCGAGTGATTCTGTTCAGAAGGTGTTTAATACCGAGGGACAGTCCTTGCGTATTACCTTGGTCGACTCCAAGGGCACTGTTCTCTATGACAATGAAGAAGATGCCTCCACAATGGAGAATCATGCCGGAAGAGAAGAGATTCGCAAAGCTTTTGACACTCAGGATATGGCCACGAATAAGCGCCACAGCTCCACACTGGATTCGGATATGCTCTATATGGCGCGTTTTTACCCGGACCTCAACATGGTCGTTCGAACCGCCGTTCCGTTAATCCTCTATCAATCCGGTGTCAGACAAATGCAGAATGCCTTTTTTATGGTTATGATCATCACCTTGATTCTGCTTGGCTCCGTCAGTTATTTTTCGGCGAAAAGAATCGCAAGGCCATTGATCGAGCTGCGTAACGCAGCGCAAACGATGTCCGACGGGAAATACTCGATTCGTGTTCAGGTAGCCGGAAAGGATGAGATCGGAGCCCTGTCAACAGCGTTCAACAGTATGGCAGGACAGCTTGAAAAGGAGGTCCACGAGCTCGAGGAAAAGAACGTAAAGTTGGCAGAGCTTCAGGATATGCGATCGGAGTTTGTTGCCAATGTGTCTCATGAACTGAAAACACCCCTGACCTCAATACGAGGATTTGTTGATACCCTGCGAAGCGGTAAGATCAGCGAACCAGTCGTACAGGAGCGGTTTCTGGAGATTATTGATATTGAGGTCGAACGTCTTCATCAGTTGATCAGTGATATTCTGCAACTTTCCGAGATAGAGGGCATGAACAGCGATCCCGAGCATCAGCATTTTGATTTGTCAGCCCTTATCGACGATGTGGCGACTCTCCTTGATGATAAAGCGACAGAAGGTCATGTGGCGATCATTGTCGAGGAGTGTGAGCCCTTGCCTGTTCTGGCCAGTAAATATCGAATCAAGCAGGTCCTGATCAATCTGGTCGATAACGCGATTAAATATAATTCCCCCGGTGGAAAAATATACATCACAGCGCAACGAGAGCCGGAACAGATGATAGCGATCACGGTCCGAGATACAGGAGAAGGGATCACTCAGGAACATTTGTCCCGTGTTTTCGAGCGGTTTTATCGTGTTGACAAGAGCCACTCCCGTGAGATGGGCGGAACCGGACTTGGCCTTTCCATTGTGAAGCATATCGCTCAGCTGTATGACGGTTCCGCGACGGTTGAGAGCAAAGTTGGTGAAGGCAGTACCTTTACCGTGCGTTTGAAAATCGCTGATGACCTGCTGTGACTATCTCTCGGTATCTTTGTTTCTGTTATAATGATGGAAATAACAAGAGGCGGTGTCAGATGGAATACTTGTGGAATGATTTTCTTTTGGAATGTAAGGATTGCACAAACTGTGGACTGTCTTCAGCCAGGAAGAATGTCGTCATTTATCGAGGCGGCGTGGAAGCTCCGTTGATGATCGTAGGGGAGGGTCCCGGAGCGACAGAGGACGAGATGGGGCTGCCCTTTGTGGGACAAGCGGGGCGGCTGATCTCTTTGTTGCTGGATGCATACGGATTCCCGCCGGAATCTTATCATATCTGTAATATCGTGAAGTGCAGGCCGCCGGAGAACCGTGTGCCGACGCGTGAAGAAGCAAAGGCGTGCATGCCTCTTCTGGCCAAGCAGATCCGCTTTGTGAAGCCAAAACTGATTCTTCTGCTGGGAAGCACGGCGTACAAATATTTCCTTAATCCGGAGGAACCAATCAGTAAAGCACGCGGCCGGTTCATCGAGAAATCAAAGTTTTTGATCCTTCCGACCTTTCATCCTGCCTATATTCTTCGCAATAACAATGAACGGGTGACCTTGTGGCAGGATATAGGACTAATCCGGGCAAAAATGGAGGAGTTGGGTCTTCTGGACCCGCTTCCCGGCATACCCGACATGCCGACGGGTAGGGGAAAATGACAATAAGTTCCGCTAGAAAGAATCGATATATGTACATATTATAAGATTTGAATATAAATTTCGAAAACGCATTCCTTCCGGCTCGTTCGAAGAGTATAATGAATATATAAATGTTATGATTTCATTTTATAGGAGGCTTTTCGCATATGAAGATAATCATTGTTGGTGGTGTAGCCGGCGGAGCCAGTGCAGCAACGCGTATGCGTCGGTTGTCTGAAACAGCCCAGATTGTTCTTTTCGAAAAAGGTGAGTATATTTCTTATGCAAATTGCGGACTGCCGTATTATATCGGCGGGACGATTAAGGAACGTGACCGCTTGATCGTCGCCAAGGCCGATTTGCTTCGCGAGCGGTTTGGTGTCGATGTACGTGTTCAAAGTGAAGTGATCAAGATTAACCGTGAAGCTAAGACAGTTACGGTCAAAGATCGCTCAAACGGTCGTACGTATGATGAATCGTATGATAAGCTCCTTCTGTCGCCCGGCGCAAAGCCGAAGATCCTGCCGATTCCGGGTGTGGATGGCCGTGCTATCTTTACTCTGCGAAATCTGAAGGACACCTTCGAGATCGATGACTTTATCACAAAGTATGCACCCAAGCGCGTTGCCATCATCGGCGGAGGATTTATCGGTGTTGAAATGGCAGAGAATCTCAAGGAGAGAGGCCTTGAGGTTACACTTGTCGAGTTTCTGGATCAGGTGCTGACCTTTTTGGACAAGGAGATTGTTGCTTCGGTCCATCAGACTCTGCGAAATCACGGAATTCGTCTTCGCCTGAATACCGGCGTCTCCGCCATCTCCGATATTCCGGGAAACGCAATGACGAAGAGTCTGTCTCTGACGACCGGTGAACACTTGGAAGCGGAACTTATCATTATGTGTACAGGTGTCGTCCCGGATACTGACCTTGCCAAAAACGCAGATATCCAGCTCGGATTAGCAGGGAGTATTCTTGTGGATGATCATTTCACCACTTCGGATCCGGATATATTTGCCGTGGGAGACGCCATCTCTGTCAAGAGTATGATCAGCGGCAAGGAGGTCCTTATTCCATTGGCCGGGCCGGCAAATAAGCAGGGCCGTGAAGCGGCGGAGGTCATGCTCGGTCAAGTACCATCCCGGGTATCCGGCAGGACTTCACGTGTTGTTCAGGGGAGTAGCGTTGTGAAGGTCTTTGACCAGATCGCAGCTGCGACAGGATTTTCCGAGAAACAGCTGATCCGGGAGAACATCGAATATAAGAAGACACTGATACACCCTGCAAGTCATGCTACGTATTACCCGAATGCGACGAACATGAGCATGAAGCTCTTGTTTGCGCCGGACGGCAAAATACTCGGGGTTCAGGCAGTTGGCTATGATGGAGTAGAAAAAAGAGTCGACGTTGTCGCTACGGCCATTCGGCTTGGTGCAACGGTTTACGATTTGGAGGAGCTTGAGCTCTGCTATGCGCCTCCGGTATCTTCAGCCAAGGATCCGGTCAATATGCTCGGATTCACGGCGGCCAATATTTTGAAGGGTGATATGCCGGTTTTCTATGCTGAGCAAGCGGATGAACTTGTTCAAAGGGGAGCTTTCCTTCTGGATGTCAGTACCGAGCCCGAGCTTCGTATGGGAACGATTTCCGGGTCACGTAACATCCCCGTTGACCTGTTGAGGGAGCGACTCGGAGAGCTGCCAAAGGACAAGGCGATCTATGTGTTTTGTCGAGTCGGAATTCGTGGCTATATAGCAACGCGAATCCTGAAACAAAATGGGTACGAGGCTTATAACCTGAGCGGCGGATTCCGTACATATAATTTGCTTAAGGCCGACACAGAGGCATCAGCGGCCGACGCTTCCGCGTCACATCCCTTCGATGCAACGAAAACACCCGCCGCGACTGTTCCGCCGCGCCCCGTGGAGGATGCCTCGGCTCAAGAATCTCCGGCCAAGAAAATTCAAATCGATGCGTGCGGCCTCTCTTGTCCCGGACCGATTATGAAGGTTGCGGAAGCGACACGGCAGATTGCACCGGGGGAGTTTCTGGAAATCACGGCAACGGATCCTGCTTTTGCCTCTGACATTTCCTCCTGGTGCTCTTCGACGGGAAATCAGCTTGTCTCTGTGGAATCGAATAAGGGAGTTTTTACTGTTACGCTTCAAAAAGGTGCGACCAACGGGAAGAAATCGAATGACGAAGCCCGTGGAATCGCCTCCTCGTCACTGAATGACAAGACAATGGTAGTATTCAGCGGAGATCTGGATAAAGCCATTGCTTCCTTTATCATTGCAAACGGAGCAGCCGCGATGGGAAGAAAGGTAACGATGTTCTTTACCTTCTGGGGGCTCAACATCTTACGGAAAAGTACCTACGTGTCCGTGAAGAAGAATATCGTTGAGAAGATGTTCGGAACAATGATGCCTAGAGGCGCGGGGAAGTTAGGGCTGTCCCGCATGAATATGGCGGGTATGGGACCTAGAATGATCAAGGGCATTATGAAGAAGAAGAATGTCCCCGCGTTGGAAGAACTGATGAAATCAGCTATGGATGCAGGAGTACGTGTATTGGCTTGTCAGATGTCAATGGACTTGATGGGGATCCGTCAGGAAGAGATGATCGAAGGCGTTGAGCTGGCTGGAGTTGCGACCTATTTGGCCTCTGCTGAGCTCGCTGATACGAACCTGTTTATCTGATACTGTTTTCAAAAAAGAACAAGAAGGGACTGTTGCAAAATGAACTGTAAAGCTCAGGATGCAGCAGCCTCTATTACTTGCCCGCGTCTAACGGCGCTGGCTTATCACATTCGTTCAATGACTTATAACAATTGCCGGTTCGGAATTTGCAATCGTATCTCATTATTGCGTGATGCAGTAGTACAGCTACGGCCTGTTTAACTTGTTCCTTTTATAGGCGTACTACTTGCTGGACCTTATCAGGGTCATCGTACTGTTTTGGGGCGTATATAGATAACGTTAATGGAAAATATCATAGGAACATCACATAGTTATACATACTAAAAAGCAGAAAATAGAATTCTCGTACGTTAATTTTTGATAAGAAATAACTAGTTAGCACGCTGTATCATAGTCTAATACATGCTAAATGAATAATTATTAAGGACTTTGATGGTATTCATTGATAAAATATATCTTATCGCAAACTCTGATGCCTACTAATTCGACATTTTTCGCGATTTAGTAGGTAATCATTGACAAATAACGGCGTTGTTGATCATTGATGCACATAACAAAAATCATTTTTCGCCTGTTAAGTAGGTAATCATTGATGAATTACTTCTTTGTTGTTCAATGATGCACATACGAAAAGTCGATATATCGCGATTTAGTAGGTAATCATTGACAAATAGAGAATTCAAAGCCCTTTGCCTGAACTACGGCAAATCTCCTTAGAAAATATAACAACGCCCTAAGAGATTATTCATCATATGAATCGCTTTGGGCGTTGAAGGCGCCTTTGGCGTGATAAAAGAAGACAGTGGATTCCGAAGATTCCTGATGCGGGGAAAGAATAATGTCCGAACGGATTTCCTATTAGTGAGCATGGGTTACAACATAACCCAACTCCATGCAAAAATTCAGGGCATTAATGTGACCAGCTTCTTCACAGGAAGGAAATCGCTTGATTTCTGGTTGAAACAGCGTATCGCTGAATAACCTGTGCCCCAAACACAAAGATTCCACAATAAGCAAATAAGAACCGCCTCTAGCGACTATTTTGAAAGATCACTGGAGGTGGTTTCTCTTAAATAAACATGAAAAAGGGCTGACCGAAAGGTCAGCCCCGGTATCCATAGATTGTTCATGGTATTATTTGTTCGTCTTGTTCGCCTTTCTCTTCTTGCCTGCCTTGACAAGAATCACGATCGGAACAATGATTGCTGCTAGGATCAAAGCCGGCACCAGCAAGAAGGAGATCAAGGTAAGCAGACCGCCGCCGATCATACTTACTATTGCAAGGCTGTTCGTAAAAGCCTTCTGCATATTTGATCCGATAAAATCCAGATTCCATACAGGAAGAACTCCGGAGTTCGGGTCGACTTCGGGGGTCTCGGGTGCGGCCAATGGCTGTGTCACAGTGATGGTGACAGTCGAATAACCGACAAGATTATCCAGATAACGAAGCTGTCCTTGAATCAATTCAATTTCCTCTTGAACGGCATTGAGCTCAGAGCGGACATAGAGAATATCTTCAATTTTAACAGCCTGCTTCATAATTTCGAGAAGCTGTCTTTCCTGAGCCTCTGCGTTGGTCAGTCTGGATTTGAGGTCCACATATTGCGCCGATACATCCTCGGAGCTCATATTTGATGACAGGACCTTGCCGGATTCACCGACCTTCTCCGTGAAAGCGGCAAGCGACTCCGGAGGAATTCGAACGGTAACGGAGCCTTGCATTCTGTCTTCATTCTCTTGAAAATTCGAATCAGATACATAACCGCCCAGCTTACCGGCTTCCTTGGTTATGTTATCGATTGCCTTTCTGACATCTTGGGCTTCAAGGCCCATACTGACGGTATAGATAATCTTTTTCCCGTCAGAGGGAACGTTGCCCGGATCGACAATTACACTCGTTTGTACATCGGGAGAGGCTTGGGGAGCTTGATTCTCCCCCATAGATCCGGAGTAATCCTCCTCGACAACAACGGCATCCTTAACTTGGGCAGCATATGTTTCAGTAGCCCTGGCAGCGCCGGAGGAAGAACAGGAGGATAGGAGTATCAACAGTGCAATCAGCATAGAAATAGTAGTGATCTTCTTTTTCATGGTTCGAGACCTCCTTGTATTTACAATGTGCAACCAATAATAATACGAATGCTTCTATGTACACTATACGATTGAAACGAACGTTTTGTTTCAAAAAAAACAAAAAAAACAGATAAACCCCGCGAAATTCATCGCGGGGTTTATCTTCTGGCTGCCGAACAGGGATTCGAACCCCAACAAACTGCTCCAGAGGCAGTCGTGCTACCGTTACACAATTCGGCAATCGTCTCTTTCGCGCGTGCTCCGGACACTTTGTGTGCGCGACTGACGGAAGACATTGTATCAAATACAAGAAAAGTGTGCAATAGGAATATTTTGATATTCTACGCTATAAGATGTGCTTTTCGACCGGTTTACGGAAACAAAAAGAGCCAGTGTGAAAGCGCCGACTCTTTTTGCTTCGGATATGGAGGGAGAATCGTCTCAGTATATTTTTTCAAGAATCGTTTTAATTTCCGACACAAGAGGAGAACGCGGATTCGTTCCGGTGCATTGATCCGCAAACGCCATCTCCGCCAGCCGGTCAATATGACGGAAGTATTCTTCTTTGCCGATATTGTTTTCGGAAACGGTTGCCGGAATATCGAGCCGGCGGATCAAATCCCGGATCGCACGTATCAGAACGGCTGCACCTTCGTCGGGCGTTTGAAAAGAAAGACCTATGTGCCTGGCGATTTCTGCATATCGTTTGTCGGCTATAAATGTCTCGTACTTAGGGAAGGAGACAAACTTTGTCGGCTTCTGAGCATTGTACTCGATGACATGCGGCAACAAGATCGCATTTGCCCGGCCATGAGGGATGTGGAACTCGCCGCCGAGCTTGTGGGCAATGGAGTGATTAATCCCGAGGAAGGCGTTTGAGAACGCCATACCGGCGATACAAGAGGCATTGTGCATATGTTCTCTTGCTTTTTTGTTTGCTGGGTCGCGATAAGCTGTGTCCAGATTCTCGAAAACAAGCTTGATTGCATGTAAAGCCAGGGCATCGGTATAATCAGAAGCAAATGTGGACACATAAGCTTCGATGGCGTGTGTGAGGACGTCCATGCCCGTGTCTGCGGTCACGCTTGCCGGTACTGACATGACAAAATCGGGATCGAGGATAGCAACGTCCGGTGTCAGTTCATAATCGGCCAGGGGATACTTGGTACCCGTCGTCTTATCGGATATAACAGCAAAGGAAGTAACCTCAGATCCTGTTCCGCTTGTTGTGGGGATTGCCACCATTTTTGCTTTTCTGCCGAGCCGTGGGAACTTGATTATTTTCTTCCGAATATCCATGAATTTCAAAGTAAGAGAGGAGAAATCCAGATCGGGATTCTCGTAGAACATCCACATGCCCTTGGCGGCATCCATAGCAGACCCGCCGCCCAGAGCGATGATCACATCGGGCTGAAAGTCACGCATGGCAGCCACGCCTCGATAGACAGTCTGAATATCCGGATCCGGCTCAACATCAGAGAATATTTCGCAATGCACGTAATCCTTGCGTTTTCTGAGATAATAGAGGATCTTATCGATATATCCAAGGCTGACCATTGCAGGATCTGTAACAATAAAGGCCTTTGTGATGTCGGGCATTTTTTCGAGATACTGCGTAGAATCAAATTCGAAATATATTTTTTCCGGAACTTTGAACCACTGCATATTGGCTCTCCTTTTGGCAACACGCTTTTTGTTTACAAGATTCACGGCAGAAACATTGGAACTTGTCGAGTTCTTGCCATACGAACCGCATCCCAGCGTCAGGGAAGGCATATTCGTGTTGTAGATATCACCGATCGCTCCGTGAGAGGAGGGTGAGTTGATAATCAGACGACTGGCCTTAAGACGAGCCGTGTACCTATCGATGACTTGTTCGTCCTCGGCGTGAATGACCGCTGAGTGGCCGAGACCGCCGTATTCAATGACCTTTTCTGCAACGGCAATACCTTCCTCCTCCGAATCCGCGATGTAATACGTAAGAATCGGACTGAGTTTTTCTGCGGAAAGAGGATAATCAGGACCGACTCCTGCGACGCGGGCCAGAAGAATCTTCGTGGCCGGAGGGACATCCAGTCCTGCAAGCTTTGCGATATCATAAGCGGATTGACCGACAATCGCAGATATAACTCCCGGGTGAGGTCCTGGCTTGATAACGGCGGAACTTAGCTTTTCCGTTTCGTCATCTGTCAAGAAAACACACAAGTTTTCCTTCATATATGCTTCGAATCGATAGGAGATTTCGCGGTCGACAATGACAGATTGCTCGGAAGCACAGATCATACCGTTATCAAAGGTCTTAGACATCATCAGATCAGTGGAAGCCCGCTCGACATTGGCCGTCTTATGAATGTAGCAGGGAACGTTACCAGGACCTACGCCAAGAGCCGGCTTGCCAGTCGAGTATGCGGAACGCACCATGCCCGATCCGCCTGTAGCAAGAACCATGGCCACACCCGAATGATTCATCAGAAGCGAGGTCGCTTCAATCGACGGATTTGTAATCCATTGGATACAGTGCTTGGGTGCCCCGGCGGCAAGCGCAGCCTTGTACATAGTTTCCGCAGCCATTGCACTGCATTTCTGTGCTGAAGGATGGAAGGCAAACACGATCGGGTTTCGAGTCTTGATCGAGATAAGAATTTTAAACATAACAGTTGACGTCGGATTTGTAACTGGAGTGACAGCGCAAATAACGCCTACCGGCTCTGCTATCTCTTCATAATCCTCGTAAGCATTACTGTCGACAACGCCAACCGTCTTGGCAGATTTAATACTGTGATATACGTACTCCGTGGCGAAAATATTCTTGGTAACCTTGTCTTCGAAGACGCCTCGACCGGTCTCGTTAACCGCGGATTTGGCAAGGGTAAGATGTTCCTTCAAGCCCGCCTCTGACATAGCCTTCACGATAAGGTCGATTTCACTCTGATTCATGGAAGAAAAGCCTTGAAGTGCTTTTGAAGCATTTGCAACCAGGTGATCGATTTCGGTTTGATTTTCCGGAGTCACTGGATTTTCCTGTTTGGAACTCTGCTTGCTGTTATCTTTTGTCATAATTGCCTCCGTATCTTTATTTGCTGTTATGTCTTCACATCGCTTTCGAATACCTTGCGTTTAGTGTACAAAATGCTTCGTATATTGTCATTAGATTTTTCAAACGAAAATCAGAGTGAAAGAGTCAGATTTATTGTGAGATTGAATGAAAAAAAAATTTTACAATCATTTTCGAATTTGAAAAAATATGCTGATAATTCATCGAAAATGAAAATCATTTCTTGACAAACAGATTCCGAGTTGATACTCTTTGTTGCGGATATGGATTCTTGAAAAGACAAATGAGTGATGGTATGGTTTCGGAGGAGAAAATGATCAATCTTGAAAGAAGAAAGAAAATTCTTGAACTGCTGGAGAAAGAAGGGCAGGTCACGACCTCTGAACTTGAAAGTCGCCTTGGAGTGACGGGGGCAACAATACGAAGCGATCTGCGGGAAATGGACAGAGAAGGTGCCATAGTCCGCTTTCACGGCGGAGCCGCACTTGCTGACTCCGCAAGGCTGAACTCCCCGAACGAGAATTATATGAGAAGAAGCGTCATGAATGTTGCCGAGAAAATGGCGATTGGACGCGAAGCTGCCAAGCTTGTAACAGAGGGAGAGACTATTTTTCTCGATGCCAGCTCGACGACCTTTCATATGATCCCCTATATGAGTCATCTTGAAAATGTAACCATCGTGACGAACGGAATTCACACGGCAATGGAGATACAGCGTTACAGTAACTTTCGTACAGTTCTGGTCGGCGGTGTACTTCGATCTCACTCCGGTGCGATCGAGGGACTTCTTTGCGAAGATATGCTGCGCAGGATCAGCGGTGACAGCTACTTTGTATCCGGTAACGGTTTCTCGCTTGCCTCGGGACTCACAGGAAACAATTTTTATGAACTTGAGCTCAAAAGACGCTTCGCGGAGAAAAGCCGCCGCAGAATCGCACTTCTTGACAGTAGCAAGCTCTGCATCGATTCGACGTCCACCTTCATTCCCAGCGATCAAATTGATGTTCTCATCACTGACTCCGGCATAGAACAAGATCAGATACGCCGCATTCGAGAAGCTGGAATTCAGCTGATTATTGCAGACATGTCTGAAGATACTAAGGCTTAATCCTCAATAAGACAGGAGAAAACATGAACGATTTATCCTTTTCATCCCTACCAATTTCACCCGAGATCCTTCACGCGCTCACAGATATGGGCTTCGAGGAGGCAACACCCATCCAGGCGGAAACCATCCCGCATATTCTGGAGAACCGTGACCTGATTGGACAGGCACAGACCGGCACAGGGAAAACATGTGCATTCGGCATCCCGATCATTGATGCTGTAGATATGAGCTTGCCTTATATTCAAACGTTGATTCTTTCCCCAACTCGTGAGCTCGCGATTCAAATTGCCGAGGAGCTCCATGAGGTATGTAAGTATAAAGAAGGCATTCGGATTGTACCGATTTTTGGCGGGCAGCCGATTGACCGACAGATTATGGCATTGAAGCGTAAGCCGCAGATCATTGTCGGAACACCAGGACGTGTCATGGATCACATGCGAAGAAAAACAATCAAGCTTGACCATCTCGAGAAACTCGTTCTCGATGAAGCTGATGAGATGTTAAACATGGGATTTGTTGAAGATATTGATACCATTTTGTTGTCGACACCCGAAGGTGTTCAAAAGATTCTTTTCTCGGCAACGATGCCCAGACAGATTATCCGACTGACGGAAACGTATCTGAAGGATCCGATTCATATCAAAATCGCTTCGAAAGAACTGACGATCCCCTTAGTCGAGCAATTCTATATTGAAGTTCGGGAAGACAATAAGACGGAAGTTCTGTCGCGTCTGGTTGATGCCGGAAATGTGTCAAGAGCGCTTGTTTTCTGCAATACGAAGAGAAAAGTAGATGAACTCACAGACAAGTTGAACACACGTGGATACTCGGTTGAAGCTCTACATGGTGATATGAAGCAAGCCTCTCGCGATCGCGTCATGAAGCAATTCCGTTCCGGGAAGTTGGATCTGCTTGTTGCGACAGATGTAGCTGCGCGTGGAATCGATGTTGACGATATAGAAGTTGTTTTCAATTTTGATTTGCCGTCAGATGATGAGTATTATATCCATCGTATCGGGCGTACCGGCCGTGCAGGTAAAACAGGTCAAGCATATACCTTTGTTGTCGGCCGTGAGATTGTTGATTTAAAAAACATTCAACATACAGTAAAAGCTACAATCAAGCGTGCCGTGGTACCGACTATTTCCGGCGTGCGAGAGGGAAGAATTTCCGGTATTTTAGAAACGCTATCTGAATCGATTGGAAAGGAAGATCTGAGTATATTCGCTGAATATATACAGCAATACACGGACTCTTTGAACGTATCGAGTGAAGGTGAATCCTTTGTTACAACAGTTGATGTCGCGGCTGCCTTACTGAAACGTGTCTGTGGTGAATCTGTCGCTAACCGTTCGGAAGTCACCGAAGTAATCCCATACGAGGAATATGCCAAGCGCTCCAGAAACCGAGAGGCAAATGGCGAACCCCGTCCGATGCCGACGAGAAATCACGGCAAGACCGAGGAGGCAGGCATGCAGCGTCTTTTCCTCAGCGTTGGGATTAAAGACAATGTCCGGCCGAATCAAATTGTCCAGTTTATCGCTTCGAAGGGCGATATCCCCGGAAAGGCTATCGGAGCAATCGCGATTTTTGAGGACTTTACATTTGTGGATGTTCCGACAGAGCTTGCTGAACAGGTGATAAAAAACGCTGATCACGGCCGGTTAGGAAGAAAAGTCGTCAGTGTTGAAAAGAAGAAGTTGTCAGACAATGAAGATGCACAGAGGGGACCTTCATCCGCCCCTTCAAAGGAGAAAAAGCCATCCTCGGGTTACGCAAGAGAAGGAAAGCCATTTTCTTCGCCAAAAGACCGGGAGAAAAAGTCCTTCTCACCGAATCGGTTCAGTGATAGGAAGCCTCACACCAATTCCTCGTCGACCGAAGAAAGAAGACCAAAGCGAGAGAAGCGCAATGTGACAGGAAGCCCGAAGCGAACTGAGGATACAAAGAAAAAATCTTATCGTGAATAAGATTCGGATAAAGTGAAAAAGGGAGTCGAGTTATCTCGGCTCCCTTAGTCATCTGAGGACGAATTCTCGATCAACAGCCTCTGCTTGAATTTCTTCGGCGTCATGTGGCGTTGCTTCTTGAACTGAGTAATAAAATAACTCGCGTTTGAGAAGCCTGTCTCCATAGCGATCTGACTGACATTGTAGCCCGTACTGACCAGAAGTTTCTCGGCCTGCGTTACACGGACAAAGGTCAGATATTCAGAAAACGTTTTCCCAATCGTTGATTTGAAGAATCTCGAAAAGTAGCTGTAGCTCATATTGCACATCATGGCCATTTTCTCGGCACTGATTGGATTCATGTAGTTCTTGTCTATAAAGCTCAGCACGTCCTCCAGACGATTCAGATCCTCGCTTCTTACACCGGAGGATATTCCGATGTTGACGCCCTGAGATTTCCACTTTCGGATAAACCACAGAAAGATACGGCAAATGTCGGACCGGACAGCAAGCTCATACCCATAATCAGCTTGCAGGTACTCTGTGTTGACGTTGGATACGAGCGCGCTCATATTCGAGCCCTCAAGCTCCTCCGCCGTAAAATGGCGCTGAGGTGAAGTGGATGACATAATAAAAGGCATGATGTATCTCGCCTCAAAAGAAGTCCGGGATGTCGAGAATAATAGGTCCGGACTGAACTGCAGGCAAATATAACCGCTATCAGGAAGCCTTCGAAAAGCATGAGGCTCCTTTGAGTTGACAAATAAGACATCACCTTCGGAAATCCTGTGCTCTTGCCCGTTTACGGAAACAAGAAAAGTTCCGAATAAGCCGAATACGATCTCGATGTATTCATGATAATGTGCACTGATCTCATCAGCGGGCTTACCATGCGAATGAATATGCGTAACAAACGGAACAGGTTCTTCTCTGCCTTTGTGGTTGATAACTTCGTATTCCGCCTGGCTTCTGCCTCCGTCAAAACGAATGGGATGCGTCATGCTGCTTCCTCCAATGTTTGCACAAAGATGATGTCAAAATATGAATATTATCTTATCAAATTGTGCGCCATTTGTCAGCATTCCGGAGCCGTTTTTCATTTCGAGTTCGCTAAATATACATATTTTTCGAATCCGAACCATGTCGTTGTCTAGGATCGTCCTTGTCGTCCTTCATTGTGGTCTTCCGGTTCAGCTCCGACAAATCATGAATGATTTTCGAAGGTTCAACAGCCAGACTCTCACAAATACTCAGAAGCTTTACAACAGACATATTCACGATCCCCTGCTCGACGGAACAATAGTAGGAATTATTCACATTTGCCATATCTGAGAGTGAGCACTGTGAAATGCTTCTCTTCCGCCTCTCCTTTTTCAGGAGCTTTCCGAGATTTCTGGAAATGTCACAAGCCTGTTTCTCCGAACGATACCGGTTGTTGTCTTCTGACTGATTCATGTTTTTCCCCTCTTTCTTTCATTGAATTATTCTTTGTTATGTGTAATATCTATAAAAATATAATACAAATAATGAAATGTTCAATATGATATATACAAAAAACATAAAAAAAGGTGATAATTCATGCAAAATCATGCAAAAAGATTTCAAACCTAACGATAAAGTTTCAGCCCTGTAATTTACCCAATCCAAATAGTGGCGTATAATTATGGCAGTCTTTCGTGGAAGAGGTTCTGACATGGCGTTTCACACCATCCGATTACCGGCCTGGATTTCTGCAGGTATGATATTTCAGCAGGGCTTGCCGCTCTCGCTGTATGGATATGCACAACAAGATATGAAGGTTAAGATTGAAGTTGTCAAGGATCCGACAGATGGCCGTAAGGTATCTAAGCTTGACAGCGATTACGGCATCATATGGAGTCATGAGACCGTCTCGGACCAGGATGGAAAGTTCACCTTTGAGCTTCCCCCCTACAAGCCTTCTACTGATGCATACACATTGATTTTTAGTGTGCCCGGGGAAACGGTCTCCGTTAAAGATCTTCGTTGCGGTGATGTATGGCTGATGCTGGGGTCCGTCCCGTTGTCTGTTCCGATCTCGTTGGCAGGGGCGCCGCGGACACCTCTGAAGGACTCGGCACTTCAGCTGATTCGTTTTTTTGTCTCGCCGCGTCACGGCTTAACAGATTCACTTGAGTACCTTCCTGAGCCTGTAAGTGATTTGAAGAAATCCTCATGGATATCGGCTAAAGCTGGGAGGGCTCTGGCATTTGTTTCCTCGACCGCCTTTTCTCTGGCGTATCATTTGGCTGATCAGCTTCATTATCCGGTTGGGATCATCGACCTGTCCGCGGCCGGCAGCTCTATCTATAGCTGGATCTCAAGAGAAACCATAGAAGCCGACCCCGATATCATATCCATGCTGAAAAAGCATCACGTGTATATAGGACTCGATCGTTGGATGCACAAGACTGAGAAGACAAATACGGATCAGGCGGCTCAGAGCGAGAAGATGACCGGTCTGATTCAAGCTGAGGAGAGCAAGGAATCTCCCGTGGATTCAAAGCCGGACGTGCTCTCGTCCAATCCCGCGGATGCGAAGCCCGATGAGCTCCCGTCCAATCACACTTCCCCGGCTTCTTACTCCGGGTCTGCAGCAAATACATCATCTGCCGCTTTGAACTCCGAGAAGTCTCCTTCGTTATCTGATGTTCGGTCCGATGACCCTTTACGGCATCCGGTATCCGTGCACATGTCCGCCGCCCGTGAGGCTTCCATGTCGAATCCGATCCCCGTAAAGCTTGAAAATCGGAAGAAGCGAGATAATGAGCAGGATAATCATGAAGAACCTTATGAAGATCCGATCGACAAGATTCCGGGTGCAGAGCGTATGACTGCTCTGTTTAATCACAAGATATATCCTTTGCGGAATATGAATATTCGAGGAATTGTTTTTGCCCCTGATGTCCGGGATGTCCTGCTGACAAAGGAATATGATTTGCTGATGCAGACGTTTCTGGCTGACCTGTCAAGGATGTTCGGGCCGAAGAAGTATACGAACAAGCACAGTATACCATCTATGATTCTTTTACAACTTCGTCCGGCGATTCCGCAGGACGAGGATCCGTACTCTATCGTTCATTTCAACGAATGTCTTTGCTCTGTCAGGCGAAAATTCCCGATGAAAATCGGTATTGTCGGGCAGCACGATATGCTTCTTCCGGATAAGGCAATGTCTTTTTATCTGGGTAGAAGAATATCCTTTGTATCTCTTGGACTTCATTTCACCCCCAAAATGCCGACCTCCTGTCCGGAGTGTATCGGTGTTGAGATTGTCGGAAGCAAAATATTACTTTCCTTCGATAATACGAACGACGGTTTAAAGCTTTCAGAGAACGAGTCGATTCTGCGAGGATTTTGCATATGCGGAGAGGATCGGGTTTATCGGCCTGCTCTGGCAAAGATTCTTCACGGTGTTCGTGTCATGGTCTGGCATGATGACATCATAGAACCGCGAGGAGTTACGTACGGATACAGCCCGATTCCGCAGGAAGCGACATTCAAGAGCAGAGCAGATCTTCCCGTGCTTCCGTTCCGGTTTGACCGCCGGCCCTCATCCTACTGTCCGGATCTTTCCTTTTCCTATTGTGACCGTCTGACGACAGTTGCTCTTGAGGAAAAAGATGGGGATTTTGCCCTAGTGCCCGTTTTTGCGATCACGAAGGGGACAGGACATCTTTTTCAGGAATCCCTGAACAAGACGGAAGGATCGGGAGCGATACGCATCGAATATGTTCCTGAGGACAACGAGTTCACTTTCGGACCGATTCTGTCCTACCCTTCGCTTCTGGCCCCTCTTGATCTTTCTGCCTTTCGCAGGATCCAGATCGATGTTTTCAACCCGGATCTGCAGGCCAAGAGCGTTCATATTTCAGGCTTCTCTGGTAGTGCTGCCGTTTCGAGTGGCCTGAAGTGGCAAACGATTGAACTTGAATTTGAGGAGGACAAACCGATGATTATCGATCGGATGGATATTACTCTGGTCGACGGCAATCCGAAGGGTGCCCTCTATATCGACAACATTCGTTTTCTTCCCTGATTGTCCCGGGATCCGGGGGGAGCTCATCCTGATACAATGTAACCAGAACCTCAGAACCGGAAGGAGGCGACGCCTTGTTTGAAGATTTACTTCCCGCAGTCGAGAAAAGCATCCTGGAAGCATCAGGGTCAATCCCCGTCGTTTTTGAAGGCATCGAACATAGTTTTGAGAAGAGCACGCCTGTCCCCAAAGTGAGCTCTCATTCATCACATGAACTGATGTATCTTCGCTCAGGCAGAACCGAATTTGTCATTAACGGCAGAACCGTTCTTCTCGAGAAGGGGTCGACGATTATTATCCGACCGGATGTGAGGCACACGATAAGAATCTTGAGCGGGCATGCTGACATGGTCGTTCTCTATTTCGGATTTTCACAAAATATTACGGATGCACAGTCGGCCCTTCTGCCGGTTTTCCCGCTCCGTGAGGAGCGCAAGAGTAAGACAGGCCCATCGATGCCCTTTGCAATAAAGAGGATCTCCTCGGCGACACTCGAGAGTTTTCTGGACTTTGCCAAGGGAGAGTCCGGAAACGATGCTGAGGAGTCACCGTACCTCGTTATCTCCGGAAGGAGTCGCCAGAACATTGCTTCTCTGGCAGAACGGATCATGAAGGAGAGCCAGACCGAAGCTTTTGCGCGAGATCTGATGATGCAGTTCCTTGCGATGGAACTCCTGGTAACCTTATCTCGTGCTCTTCGGGAAGAATGGGAAGAAAGTCTTCGTGTGAAGCATGGAAAAGCCCGGGAGCTCGTCATGATCGCCAGAGATTTTCTGGTTGAGAATCATGACAGGGATATCTCGGTCGCGGATGCGGCAGCGTATGTTTTCTTAAGCCAGGGATACTTTACCCGTGCTTTTCGAGATGAGCTGGGCATCAGTCCGATGGGATTCCTGATGCAGGTGCGTGTCAATCACGCATGTAAGCTTCTTGCCCAGAAAGAGATCAAGGTGAGCGGTATTGCCGTACAGGTGGGATTTTCCAGCCCCCAGAGATTCAATGTCGCTTTTCGAAAACATATGGGGATGACACCGCTTCAGTATCGACAAATGGTGCTGACGCAATGATATCAGGTTTGAATTGGAGGAATACGCATTGGAAAAGGATGATTTGATGTTACCGTTGGAGACAAAAACAAATATGGATCTGCCGAGGATCGAGGCCGCAGTGCGTGAAATCTTGATTGCAGTGGGAGAGGACCCCGAAAGGGAGGGACTTCTCGAAACGCCTGCGCGCGTTGCCCGTATGTATGCGGAGATTTTTTCCGGGCTGCATCGAGATATCAATGACGATATCAAGTTGTTTCATGAGCAGGGTAATGATGAGATGATCCTGATCGGAGATATTCCGTTCTATTCGATGTGCGAACATCATCTGCTTCCGTTTCTGGGTAAGGCGCATGTCGTCTATATTCCGAAGGAAGGAAAAATCTTGGGGCTTTCAAAGGTGGCGAGGATCGTCGACACGCTGTCACGTAAACCCCAATTACAGGAGCGTCTGACTTGCGAGATTGCGGACATTGTTCAGAAGGCAGTTGATGCCCAGGCCGTATGTGTCGTAATCGAGGCAGAACACCTCTGCATGACGATGAGGGGGATCCGTAAGCCGGGATCCAAGACGGTTACGTCCGCAATGAGGGGCGGATGTCGCTCAGATGCCAGAACCAGAGCAGAAGCACTGGCACTGATCAACCGCCCGCATTCCTGAGCACATCGAGGAGGACGAATGGCCGCAGCTTCAATCCATGCCGATGCCACAGAGCAATCATTGAGACCGTACGCCGCTTTTCAAGCGGGAGATTATACCTTTCCCATCGGGACAAAAACGTATGTTATGGGTATCCTGAATATCACACCCGATTCTTTTTCGGACGGCGGGAAGTGGGATTCTGTCGAAAAAGCTGTCTTGAAAGCCTTGGAGATGGAGAAAGCCGGAGCGGACATTATTGACGTAGGAGGTGAGTCCTCACGACCCGGGTACAGACCGGTCGCCGCAGAGGAAGAGACCGCACGCGTTATTCCTGTTATCAAAGAATTACGTCAGACGCTCAAGATTCCGATATCTATCGATACCTGGAAGAGCACGGTGGCGAGTAAGGCTGTGGCCGCCGGGGCATCAATCATCAATGATGTCTGGGGTTGCCTCAGAGATCCCGAGATCGCCGATGTCGCATACAGGACCGGCTCCGGGCTGGTCCTGATGTATAACGCAACCGATCCGTCCATATATGCCCCGCTCGAGGATGTTGTTCATTCCGCAGCCGGCTTCCTGTCACGCAGCATTGACACGGCAAGAAAAGCCGGAGTACCGAATCGATCGATCCTTATTGATCCCGGCCTCGGCTTTGGAATGGATGCAGAGGATTCACTGCGACTGGTCAGAAATATTCCCGCTTTTCTTCCTTTGGGATATCCGCTTCTGCTTGGTCCTTCAAGAAAACGCTTTATCGGTGCCGTACTCGATAAGCCGACACAAGACAGAACACCGGGAACCGTTGCCGTATGTTGCACCGCTGCCTGTCTGGGGGCGGATTTTGTTCGTGTTCATGATGTGTATGAGACCGCACAGGCATTGAAAATGGTGGATGCCATCATTCGTGACCGTTCAAGGGAGGGATAATAACGATGAGCAGGGATCAATATCCGGATCGCATTCTGATGACAGGGATGTCTTTTTATGGAAGAACCGGTTATTTCAGCTTTGAGAAGGAAAACGGCCAAATATTTTGCGTCGATTTGACGCTGTATTTTCGCGACCTGAAGGCTGTTCGCACAGATGAGTTGAAGGATACGGTCGATTACGGCGCTGTATTTGAAACTGTCCGCGCACTCGTTGAAGATAACTGCTTTGACTTAATCGAAAAACTGGCCGGCGAGATCATTCACTCCGTTCTGGCTAAATATCCGGTTGATGCTGCGGAGATCCTATTACGAAAACCACAGGCTCCGATTGAAGGAAAATTTGATTCGATGGCAGTATCTCTGTATAGGGAACGAGAATTTCCGGAGGGAAGGAAATGACAGAGGCTTATCTTTCACTTGGAAGTAATCTTGGAGACCGTAAAGAGAATCTGCTCCAGGCGGTCCACGCCCTGTCCTCGACTGAAAGCGTGCGGATTATGAGCGCTTCCTCAATATATGAGACGGATCCGGTAGGGTATCAAGACCAAGCTTGTTTTTTAAACATTGTCCTGGCTATACAGACGCATCTTGGAGCTTACAATCTTCTTTCTCTTTGCAAGCAAATCGAACGGGATCAACACAGAATAGCGACATTCAGGAACGGACCGAGGAGCATCGATCTTGATATCCTTCTCTATGGCAGAGACAGCCTGGATTCGCCTTCACTGACAATCCCCCATCCTCGTATGTTCGATCGTGCTTTTGTCATGATCCCGCTTCTGGAGGTAATGAATATCCTTCCTGATAACGGAGTGAAGCATCCATCCGTCCGGTTCTTTGAGCACCTTGAAGATAATTTCTGGTTGAACAGACCGGAAAATAGAATATAATGAAGTCTGATCGCACATACCCTGAGAATAGAGGAGAATAGAATGAACGATAACGTCAATCAGCCCGCTTCGCGCCAGACAGGGGATCATTCATCCGAGAAGAGCTATGAGCAAGGCGGCAGACGCAATAACCGTTCCCGTAATAATCGGAGAAGACGCAGCCCTCAACAGGAAGGCAGCGAATCGAATGCCGGGCAGAACCAGCGACCGGTTGGCGGACAGTCATCCAACCAGGGGAACCAACAAAATCAGAATCAGAGGCAGAATCAGACGCCGCGTCAGGATTCTCAACCGAGGACGGATTCTCAGCCGCGTCAGGATTCTCAATCGCGGCCGGATTTTCAAAACAATCAGAGACGGAGCGGGAAGCCGCCACGTCCTCAGCAGAATCAAGGTCAGAGAAATCAGGACAAGGGAGACTCGAACATTGATCGTCCCGGCGTCAGCAACCGTAATGAACAGAATTCCGGCCAAGGCAGGAACGTGAATCCGAATCCGAATCAACCACGCAATGACAGGCAGAAGGAACCAAGAACCTGGGGCCGTCATATACGCAGCGAAGAGACATTCGAAGATGTCAAGCGCGAGAACGAGCGGCTTGAAAAGGAGATCTGGTTGGAAATCGCGGATATTCATACGATGAAACTGGACTGATCCCCAAAGAGGCGATATAGATGATACCCGATCGTTCCCTCGACTCTGATCTTCCGGAAATATCCGAATTATTCCTATGGAACATGGTTCCGGACAGAGAGTCCCGCGTGTGCTTTCATATGCCGGGTCATCTGTCCGGTCGCCTTTTCCCGGATCGTTTTTTTTGCGATCTGGTGATGACAGATACCACAGAGCTTCCTCGCACAGATGATCTTCATGATCCCGTCGGCCCCGCTCTTCATGCGGCTGAGACGGCATCACGGTGCTACGGAAGCGGTAAGTCTTTCTTCGTTACGACAGGTTCGACGACCGGCATCCGCGTGATGATGGCCTCGGTATTTGAAGAGAATTCCTTTTTCTTGTTCCCAAGGACTGTTCATATCAGTGTGTTGTATACAGCGGCGATATTAGGTTTTCCTTATGCATGGATCCGTTCGGATGAACCACAGGATCCTGATCCATATCTTTTACCCATGACGACGGCCGTGTCCGTTGAGGCGGCCATCATTGAGAATCCGCAAGCAACGGATGTTTTGATCGTATCACCGGATTATTACGGCCGCTGTTCAGATATTGCAGCGATTGCAGATGTCGTTCATCGATACGGACTCAGACTTCTCGTGGACGAGGCTCATGGCTCGCATCTTCCGTTTTGCCCTCCTGGTGCGCCCTTGTCCGCCATGCGTTCAGGCGCAGATATTTCCGTCATGAGCATGCACAAGACCCTTCCCGCGATGACGATGGCATCCATGCTGCACGTCTCGAAAACAGCCCTTTCCTCCGGCCGCGTCGAGGAGGAACAGATTTATGCGATGCTCCGGGCCTTTGAGACCACCAGCCCATCCTTTCCCGTTGCGGCTTCTTCCGAATATGCAATAGCGTGGGCACAAAAGAATCAAGAAAGCTCCATTCACTCTGTGATACGGCATATGGATGATTTCTATAAGAAATTAGAGCGGGTCGGAGACATTCGACCCATCTTCGGTCCGCCGGGCGGGCACGATCCGCTACGAATGGTTTTACTGCTTGATCATCCGCTGATCTGTGCCCGACGCGTCCATGAATGGCTTTCTGATCAAGGAATTGACATAGAGTTTTCGGATCTGAAGAGACTTGTCCTGCTGGTTTCGCCCGGACAGCCACAGGAAGATTTTGAACGGTTGTTCTCTGCGCTTTCTGAGGTGATGAAGAATAAGGGATTATCTTGTTCCGCTGATGAGACGGATACACCGACAGACGACTTGGAGATCCTTTGGAAAAGGAGCCTTCATCTTCCGCCGGTTCGTACGGTGTCCGTTAGGGATGCCTTCTTTTCGGGCATAAGAAAAAGTGTTTCTTATGAGGACGCGGCCGGAGCTGTTTCAGCGGGACCGATATCTCCATACCCGCCCGGGATTCCGTTGATTTGGCCCGGAGAAAAGATCACACACGAGCATATCCTGTTGCTGACGGGACTCAAGCAAAAAGGGATCACGATATCAGGGATGCATGACGGTCATATTCTGATTCGAAATTAGGGAAAATTCATGTGGAGAAGCATGCCTGGATAGGATATAATGCAAAGAAGGTCTGTACAAAACATAGAGAAGATGCGATATAATGAAATAGGGGTTGCTTTAACGTGCGAGAGTATTCTGGTTTGTTTATAACATTCGAAGGCATCGACGGAAGCGGCAAGACAACGCAGCTTCAGGCCTTGCGGAGAATGATTGAACAATCGGGACGCGAGGTCCTGTTGGTAAGGGAACCCGGCGGTACGATGATTGGAGAGAAGATTCGCGCGATCCTTCT
This sequence comes from uncultured Mageeibacillus sp., assembly GCA_964579245.1. Classification (GTDB taxonomy): domain Bacteria; phylum Bacillota; class Clostridia; order Saccharofermentanales; family Saccharofermentanaceae; genus Firm-13. Next base: position 9,804 of record CAZOFY010000007.1, on the reverse strand, counting down.
CGATAAAGAGAATATCGTCATGTCGAGGGAGACGGAGCTGCTGCTTTATGAAGCCGCCAGATCGCAAATCGTGCGCGAAGTCATATTGCCGGCACTGTTTGAGGGGAAGATGGTGATTTGTGACAGATTCTTTGATTCGAGTACGGCCTATCAGGGATACGGACGCGGATTGGATCTGGAAGATGTATCTTTCTTGAACCGGTTCGCGACCGGAGGCTTGGAACCTGACCTGACTTTCCTTCTTGATATCTCTGCCGGGGATGCCAGGGAGCGCATGAATGGCAGAGACTCGGCTGATGACCGCTTGGAGATGGAAGGCCTTGTGTTTATGAAGGCAGTTCGAGAGGGTTATTTGGAACTTGCTAAGAAGAACGACAGATTTGTGTATCTTGATGCAATGAGACCGGCTTTTGAGCTGGAAAGAGAAATTGAACGCACTTTTTGGGAGGTAATTCGAAAATGAAGCTCGTTTTTTCTATTGTTCACGATGAGGACAGTCCCCGACTGATGGCGGAACTGAATAAGTCAGGATTCCGTGTAACGAAATTAAATTCTTCCGGAGGATTTCTTCGCTCGGGCAATACGACCTTGATGATTGTCGTCGAAGACGAACAAATCGAGGAAGTTATGGGGCTTATCCGCAAGTACTCCTCAAGTCGACAGTCCGCAATTAATACAAATGTTACGCCTTCAGCCATGGGCGGCGCTTATATTCCGTATCCGGTTGAGGTCATGGTTGGTGGTGCTACCGTTTTCGTATTGAATGTTGAACAATTCGAGAAAATGTAAGGTATGGCATTGTCTGGTATCATTGGTCAATCTTATGCGAAAAGCCGCCTCGGCATGCTTTTTTTCGGCGAGCCGGGGCATGCTTATGTGCTTTCTGGTCCTGTCGGAATCGGCAAAACAAAGCTCGCTCGTGAAGTAGCTTGCGGACTTCTCTGTGAGAGTCCGAGCGAAGACGGCGCCTGTGGCTTGTGTCACAACTGTGTGTATTTTCGAGAAGGCACTCATCCGGATTTTCGCGAATTGTCTCTTGATGAAGGAGAAAAAAACATCAAAGTTGCCGAGGTGCGGCAGCGTATCTGCGGCGATGTCTCGATTTATCCCCAGATATCAGCACGGAAGGTATTCCTGGTTGATGGTGACGGATTGAACGAAGAGGGGCAGAACGCTCTTCTGAAAACGCTGGAGGAACCGCCGCCATATGTAGTTTTCTTGATTACGGTGACGGATACAGTTAAGTTGCTTCCGACGATTCTGTCGAGATCTGCCATCATCCCGCTACACCCGAATTCGGAAGCAGAGCTGCTCGAGATTCTTGACAGGGAAATCTCTGTATCCGGTGAGGAAGCTCTGTTCTATGCCAGATATGCCAAGGGGATCCCCGGACAGGCTCTTTCCCTGGCCAAGAGCCCTTGGTTTTCGGAACTTCGGAACGATACTCTTGACATGATTCTGTCCATCCCCTCGCGAACGCGAACGGACCTACTGACACAGTGTTATTCTTTTTTTGAAGCGGAGAAGGATCATATTGACGAGATTCTGATGATGATCCAGCTGCTTTTGCGTGATTTTGCTTTCCTAACCAGATACCCCGAAGGAAATTCATTGCTCAATGCGGATAAAAGAGATAAGATAACGCATATACTTTCCTGCTCACATATACAGATGGAGCAGATCAATCAGGCTTCACTGGCCGTTCATCGAGCTGTGCGGGCGCTTTCGGCAAACTGTACCTTCGAAAGTACGATATGCCAAATGCTTCTCTCATTACATAAGGAGTTATTACATGCCTAAAGTTGTATCTGTACGATTTCATGATGCCGGAAAGATTTGTCGTTTTGATCCGGCGGGACTTGCCTTGCATATTGGAGATGCTGTTATTGCTGAGAATGCTCAGTGCCTTGACTTAGGGCACGTCACGGAAGAAGTGTTTGAGCTTCCTAGCGAACGGATTTCCGAGCCGCTAAAGCCCATCATTCGCATGGCCAATGAAGTGGATCTCAAACGCTATGAAGAGAAAAAGATCAGAGAGAAGGATGCTTTTATTGTTTGCCAGGCAAAGATTCTGACTCATGAACTGAGTATGAATCTTGTTGACGCGCAATATAGCTTTGATGGCAAGAAGCTTGTGTTCTATTTTACAGCTGATAACCGAGTTGATTTTCGGGAGCTGGTCAAAGATCTAGCTGCCATTTTCCGGACGCGTATCGAACTTCGTCAGATTGGTGTTCGCGACCAGGCCAGAATGGTCGGCGGTCTGGGCCTTTGTGGCAGAGAGCTCTGCTGTTGCTCTTTCTTACATGATTTTGTCCCGGTATCCGTCAAAATGGTCAAGGAGCAAGGGCTCTCCATGAACCCTGCGAAGATATCAGGATCCTGCGGGCGATTGATGTGCTGCTTGAAGTACGAGCAGGACGCTTACGAGGATGCTCATGCCAGGCTCCCCAAGCTTGGAGATGTGGTTATGGTTCCGCAAGGCAGAGGGACCGTGGTCTCTTTGGATATTCTTCATGAGCGGCTCACTGTTCGCCTTGATGACGAAGAGGACGCCGATCTGCTGATTATTCCTGCGGAAGAAGCGGAAGTTCTTTCTCAGAGGAATAAGAAAGGCGGACAGCCGCCCTGTAAATCCGCTGACGGAAAGAAGAGCAACTGTCCGTGCAAGAAGCAAGACACCCATACGGACGAAGACATAATCGCTTTAGAAGAATGATTTGAATCTATTTGTCCGTATTGCGCCGTTTTCCGGTGGATGATAAAATAGATACAGAAAAAATAGGAGGTATTGAACATGGCATATATTATTTCTGATTCCTGCATTTCCTGCGGATCTTGTGAGAGTGAATGTCCCGTAGGCGCGATCAGTCAGGGCGACACACAGTATAACATTGATGCGGATGCTTGTATCGATTGCGGTTCTTGTGAAGCAACCTGCCCGGTCAGCGCAATTTCTGCCGGCTGATATCTTGCTAGATGAACGACATCGGAGTACCCTCTGAGTGATGAATATTTCTCAGAGGGTTCTTTTTTGCTTGGAACGAGGATTTGAGATGCAGGAGTACCGCGAAAATATTGAGAGTTTGGAAGATCTTGGACGGGCAGGGTTTCGCCTGATACAACCAAGGCAGGGATTTCGTTTCGGAGAAGACTCCGCTCTTTTGGCTTACTTTGCCGCCGAAGAGGCTCAACATAAAAAACACGGAGCAAGGATCCTGGAACTCGGAACAAATTGCGGAGCCGCGAGTATCTTGCTGGCGGCCCGACGCACAGATGTCCGCATTGACGGTGTTGAAATCGATGTTCAAGCCACAGAGGTTTTCCGTAGAAATATCCGTTTGAACCGCCTGGAGGACCGCGTTCGTGCCTTTGCCGCCGATCTTCGGGACGAAGAATCCCTATCGGCTCTGCTTCAGAAAGCGAGCTATGATATGGTTTTCTTTAATCCTCCTTTTTATACACCCGGTCATGGGCCGGCTTCGACCGGACGTAATGCGAACAATGGCAGACAAGAAGCTCGATATGAGGTAAACGGATCCGTTCGGGACTTTATCCGGGCAGCGGAGAAGTATCTGGTCCCTCAGGGAAAGATGGTTATGGTCCATCGGGCCCGGAAACTGCCGGAGGTCATGTCTGTCATGACGGCCTCACGCATAGAACCACAGAAGCTTCGTTTTGTTCATCCGAGAAAAGAAAAGGCGGCGACTCTTTTCATGCTCAGCGGACAAAAACACGCTAACCCGGGAGGATTTAGAACCTTGCCTCCGCTGATCCTTTATCGATCAGAACTGGAGTATTCCGAGGAAATGCGACAAATATACGACGATTGAGGTAAGGAAATGCTCTATATTGTGGGAACACCTATCGGTAATCTATCTGATATCTCCTTGCGTGCCAAGGAGGTACTGGCATCTGTCGACGCAGTAGCATGCGAAGACACAAGAAGGACCGGATTGCTTCTTGCTGCGCTAGATATTCATAAGCGTCTTATCAGCTATCATGAACACAACCGCTCGAGCAAGGAGAATCTTCTTCTTTCTCTTATGAAAGAAGGTCAAAGCATTGCGCTTGTATCCGACGCCGGCATGCCCTGTATTTCGGACCCGGGAGAGGAACTGGTCAGGTCATGCATCAATCAAGAAATCCCCGTATCCGTTATCCCCGGTCCGGTTGCGGCTATCTCTGCACTTGTCCTCTCCGGACTGGATACACGCAGTTTTATTTTTGAAGGCTTCCTTCCCTCGGATGGTAAAGATCGCAAAACGCGAATCGCTGCCCTCAAGTCAAATCGCTATACCTTTATCCTGTATGAGGCACCGCACAGACTTCTGCGTACTCTGAGGGATATTGCGGAGGCCGGCTTTGCCGATCGAAAAGCAGCTTTTTGTCGGGAGTTGACAAAAAAGTTCGAAGAGACAATTCGGCTGACAATCCTTGAGGCCATTGTGTATTTCGAGGAAAAACCGCCCAGAGGAGAATTTGTCATTGTCGTGGAAGGGATGCCGGAATCGGATCTGTTTCCGCCGGAGGTACTGTCGGAGGATATGCGTGAACAAAGAATCAGTGAGATGCTGGCAGAAGGTCTGTCAACGAAGGAGATATCCGGCATTCTTGCAAAAGAATGGGGTATTTCAAAGAAAAATGTATATGCTATGGTTGTAAAAATGATAAACTGAGGACAAGTAATATCTCGGAGTGATTAGAATGCATAATATAGACTCTTCAGATACGGCATTTGTCCTGACCTATGATATCAAGCGAAAGAGCACGGTCATGAACCGACCGTTTCTATCTTTTCTTGGATACGAGTGTGCCGAGGAGTCCTGTGTTGATATCGAGAACCTCATACATGACGAAGACCGGTTCTCCTTTCTGGAAGCTCTGTTTGCGCGATCGGCTCCTGTCGATCTTTCTTTCAACAGGGACTATCGATTCATTCACAGGGACGGTCATGACCTGTGGCTTCGTATTCACCAAATGACACATGAGGTTGCGGATGGTGAATTGACATTTGCAACAGCAATTATGTCAGAGATATCTGATACAAAGATCAGGGAGCTTGTTCGGGATAATATCATTGACGGCTCATATTGCGTATCTTTTGTCGTTGACCTCGCCAAGGATGAGATCTTTTTTTCTCATAATTTGAGGGAGTTGCTGCCGGATGCCAGAATGCATTACGGAGCTCAGTTCATGGAGACGATTGCTCAGTATGTTCTTGACGAAGATCTGCCGAATGTATTAGAGCCGATCGGAGAAGTACTGTCGGGGGAGAGGGACTTATATGCGTGCGAGTTCCGTATTCGCCGTAACGAGGATGTTCTTTGGCTCGCTTTGCGAGCTAAGCTTTGTTTTGACCCTGCTTCGAAGGACCGGCTTTTGGTCGGAACACTGACGAACCTTGACGATATGCACCAATACAGAAGTTTCGCTGAAGCCTGCATTAATCGTCATAAGGTAACGCTGCTTCCGAGCCGTACTGCCTTGCTGGAGGCAACGGAGAAGGTTCTGTGCGATAGAAACGTATTTTCCGCGGCAATCATTCTAGCCGATATTCTGGCCTTCCAGCCCTTGAATGACCGGTTTGGAAGAGAAGCCGGCAATCAGGTGTTGAAAGCTTTTGCCGATCATCTGATGACGATCCTGCCCAGCGGCGCCGATCTTTTTCATATGACGGGTGACACCTTTGCAATCCTTTGGCCGCATGCCTCCCGTATTCAAATCGACCGATTCATGCACTACACCATCGTGGCAGGCCCGTTATCCGTCCTCATCGGGTCGGAGTCTCTGGATATTTCCTATTCGATGAGCGGAACTGTATATCCTTCCTGCGGAAGCACTTCGGTCGAACTCGTCGAAAATGCTGAGATCACACTTCATAAGATCAAGAAAAGCCGGAAGCCGGAATATGCACTGTATTCGCCGAAGGATAAGCTTGAAATTACCGAAAAATTAGATTTTGAGCTTCAGGTCACTCGATCTCTTCGAAACACCAACGAGAACTTTCTTCTGTATTTTCAACCTCTGTTCTCTCCTTATGATGGCCGGCTACTGGGATCAGAGGCGTTGCTGCGCTGGAAGTCACCGAACAATGAGGTCTTAGGCCCGGAGAGGGTAATTGACGGCCTGACTTCAACCGGCAACATCGAGTATGTGAGTGCATGGGTTCTGGACAAGGGAATACAACAGTGTCAAGAATGGATTCAGTCCGGTGCCGAACCTGATTTTCAAATGCATATAAATATCACGGCCGACGACCTGATGAGAACATCTTTTGCCGATGAAGTGATGGGGTATATCAATACATACGGACTCAGACCGTCCAACCTGATGTTAGAAATTACGGAATCTTCATTGATGAAGAATATTTCAACCTGCCGAAGAAACATCACTTCCTTGCGCGCGCAAGGTGTGAAGTTTTCGCTTGACGATTTTGGCAGCGGGTACTCCTCGTTGAATTATCTCAAGGAGCTCCCGGTTGATGAGGTTAAGATCGATCGGGCGTTTATTGAGAATGTTCAGAAGGACAGATTCAACCACTCTTTCGTATCCGCTATCGTCTTGTTGGCACATAGTATTCACACGAAGGTTTGCATTGAGGGCGTTGAGAGCAAGGAACAGGCTGAGGCTATCCGTAAGCTAAATCCGGACCTTTTTCAGGGCTTCTATTTTGGCAGACCAGTACCGCCGAAGGATTTTGAGAAACAATTTTTGCCTTCCTGAGCGTGCACTTCCTTTCAGAGAATTATTCTTTCCGTCTTGATTTGTAAAATGAAGACGGATTCGTTATAATTACGGGATGTTTAGAAAGACTCCAAGGAGGATTATTTCATGACCGGTAAGAAGACATTTTTCATAACGACGCCCATTTATTATCCGTCCGGAAATCCGCATATCGGCCACTGCTATACAACAGTCGCCTGTGACTGTCTGGCCCGGTATAAGAGAATGCAAGGCTTCGATGTGATGTTTCTGACCGGAACAGACGAGCATGGTCAGAAGATCGAGAAAAAGGCGATCGAGGCCCAAATAACGCCTCAGGAGTATGTTGACGGGATTGTTGAGAATTTCAAGCGTCTCTGGTCGCGGATTGATATTACATATGATCGATTCATCCGGACCACGGATGACTACCATGTGGAGTCTGTTCAGAAGATTTTCAAGGACCTTTATGACCGCGGATACATCTATAAGGGAGAGTACTCCGGTAAATATTGTACGCAGGACGAGGCTTTCTGGACGGAGAGTCAGCTTCTGGACGGCAAGTGTCCGGAGTGCGGGCGCGAAGTCGTTGATGCCAGAGAAGAAGCGTATTTTTTCAAGCTGTCGTCCTTTGCAGATCGTCTGGAGACCTTGCTGACGGACCCGGACAGAAATTTTCTCGAACCGGCTACCCGTGTAAATGAGATGGTCAACAATTTTATTAAACCCGGTCTGGAGGACCTTTGCGTCTCGCGTACCAGCTTCACTTGGGGAATTCCGGTTTCCTTTGATGAGAAGCATGTTGTGTATGTCTGGATCGACGCTCTTTCGAACTATATCACGGCACTGGGCTACGGGAATCACGCATTCGACGATTTCACAAAGTATTGGCCGGCAGACGTCCACGTCATGGCCAAGGAGATTGTCCGCTTTCACTCAATCATCTGGCCCGCTGTCCTGATGGCCCTGGATGTCCCACTGCCAAAGAAGATTTACGGACACGGCTGGATTACGTTCAATGGGACCAAGATGGGGAAATCGACCGGAAATGTAATCGATCCGTTCGTACTTGCGGATCGCTACGGTGTTGACGCGTTAAGATACCATCTGCTGCGAGAGATGCAGTATGGCTCCGATTGTGCGTTTTCGAACGAAATGATGATCATGCGTATCAACAGTGACCTGGCAAATGATCTCGGAAACCTGGTATCCCGGACGGTTGCGATGGTAAGTAAATACTTCGACGGACGCCTGATCGCTCAGCGAGAATCCGCGGATTTGGATCTGGAGTTGTCCGGCATGGTCATGTCCCTGAAGGAATCCGTGGAGAAGAATTTCGAGAGCTTCCACTTTTCAATAGCCTTGTCCGACATCATGAAGGTCGTGTCCAGGGCCAACAAATATATCGACGAGACATCACCCTGGATCCTTGCCAAGGATCCAGAGCGAAGAGCGAGACTGGCAACCGTTCTATATCAGCTGATGGAGACTATTCGTGTCGTCTCGATTCTGTTGCAACCCGTCATGCCCAATACCATGCCCGAGATCCAGCGTCAGATCGGTGCTTCCGATGACGTTGTCACCTGGGAGGCCGCCGGGATTGTGAACGCTCTGGCGCAGGAAACTGTTGTTGTCCCGGGCAACGTCCTGTTTCCCCGCATCGAGATGGAGAAGGAAATGGACTTTTTGAATTCCTTACTGGCGCCCGCAGTTGAGACAGCAAAGGAGAACCCGACGATGTCTGAATCCGATGCGCTGAGCGGACAGTCTGCTCCTGCTATATCCGTAAAGTCGGAAATAGAATATGAGGACTTTTCCAAGCTTGATTTGAAGGCCGTTCGCGTATTGTCTTGCGAAAGGGTTCCTAAATCCGACAAGCTTCTGCGTTTTGAACTGGATGACGGAATGGGCGGCAGAACCGTGCTTTCTGGCATTGCCGAATACTATAAGCCTGAAGATCTGATCGGAAGACAAGTGATTCTGATCGCCAATCTCGCGAAGAGAAAGATTCGAGGGATCGAATCACAGGGGATGCTATTATGTGCGGATACCGCTGATGGATGCCGTCTGCTGACCGTTGACGGCGACACCTATCCGGGAGCCTCGGTCTCATGATAGAAATCTTTGAAACGCACGCACACTTAACGGATGAGCGTTTTGAAGAAGATCTGGATCTGGTTATGAACCGGGCAACGAATGCCGGTGTCACCCGGATTATCTTGGCGAGCGCCGACATGGATGAAAGTGAGAAGAGTATTCGCCTCGCTTGTAAGCTCACTACAGAGCAGCTGGCCCTGTGGTGTATGGTCGGAGTACATCCGCATGCGGCTTCTCAATATTCGAAGGACACTCATGATGTGCTTGTGAGCTGGCTCAACGACAGAGCCAGACATCGTATCATCGGCATTGGTGAGATTGGTCTTGATTATCATTACGATTTTTCCCCGAGAGATGTACAGAGGGACGTGTTCCGTATGCAACTTCAGCTGGCGTATGAAGCGAATGTTCCGTTTGTCCTGCATGAAAGAGAAGCAACTCACGATGCATTGTCCATCCTTGAAGAGTTCTCCCGCGCAGGGTGTCTTCGAGAAGTGCCCGGAGTATGTCATTGCTTTTCCGGCAGTGAAGAGACAGCACAAGTGCTACTGCGTTTAGGATTTTATCTTGGATTTGACGGCCCGATTACATTCAAAAATGCGCGCCGGGCTCCTCAGGTAATCCAAATGACGCCGATAGATCGACTTCTGGTTGAAACAGATTGTCCATATCTTACACCGGAACCTTTTCGAGGAAAGAGAAACGAACCCTCCTATTTGCCCTATATCATCGAAAAAATGGCCGAATACAAGGCTGATACTGCCGATGAGATGGCAAGAATGACGACCGAAAACGCATGCAGACTTTTTGCGGTTTGATAAGAGGGGGCCAAAAAATGAAAAGGATAAGAATTAACTGTTGACAAGATTATTCGTATTCGATATACTTCCTATTGCGCTCTGAAATGAGCGCTCCAGTATGTTTCGGGAGCATAGCTCAGCTGGGAGAGCATCTGCCTTACAAGCAGAGGGTCACAGGTTCGAGCCCTGTTGTTCCCACCAA
>CAZOFY010000006.1:48746-62827 GCA_964579245.1 uncultured Mageeibacillus sp. | reverse complement strand
GATTGCGTGGGTAATCATTGACAAATAACTTCTTTATCACTCATAGATGCACATACGAGATCGTCTGTTTGCGCCGATTGTATGGGTAATCAATGACGAATATTCCCTTTGTTGCTCATTGATACACATAACGGATGTTGTATTTCTGCGATTTAGTAGGTAATCATCGACAAATGAAGAATTCAAAACCTTTGCCCCGGACTACGGCAAATCTCCTTTGAAAACATAACAACGCTCAAAGGAATTCTCCTTCGAATGAATCCCATTCAGGTTGAAGGCGCCTTTGGCGTGATAAAAGTAGACAGCGGATTCCGAAGATTCCTGATGCGGGGAAAGAAAAACGTCCGAACGGAATTCCTATGAATGAGCATGGGTTACAACATAAACAAACTCCATGCAAAATTAAGGACATTGATGTGACGAACTGCTTCACAAGCAGGAAATCACCGGTGCAGGCGAGAAACAGCTCATCGGCGACGAGGTAGCAAGACTTAGGATTCTTTTGACACATCACCTCTGGCCTGAAGATCAGAAATGATTTTACTGAACATCTTCTCGTCGATCTTGTATTTTGCACGATAGACCAGGAATCCGGCGACAATCAGGATCAGAGGAAAAACCATCATGGAGAACTTCATCATGAGGATTCCCTGATCCGTCACATCTTCCGGTGATTTTGCCGAGCTGATGCCGGACACAATGATCGTTGTATTTACGATTGCCGTACCCAGAGCCGCTCCGATCTTATTTATAAACGGCTGTATAGAAAAAGTTATACTCTCATTTCGCTTATTAAGCTTCCACTGTCCATATTCAATGGTATCCATCAGGAAGACCAGCATGAGGATCTGGATGAAGGACTGCCCGGCGAACAGGAGGATTCCGGCAATGGCAATGAAGAAAATATTCATTGGGGAGAAGAAAAAGACCATATAACCAGCTACGACAAAGATTGTTGCGCCAATATAGAGTTGACGTCTTGTGAACCTCCTACGAAAAATCGGAAACAGAATAAAACCGGTCACCTGCGTAATCCCAAGAATGATTCCGAAGACAGAGTACATATTCTCATCTTTAAAAGCGTACTTAAAGAAATACGTTCCGAAGCCTGTCGTGGTGCAATATCCCACCATGAATAACGTCATTGCAATCGCAGTAAAAAGAAGTTGGTCGTTTCTTACGATGGCGTGAAACATCTCCTTCAAAGTCGTTGCCTCTTCTTCCTTAAAAAGCCCCTTATGCTCCTTGACCCCAAAAAGTGTGATGCACTGTCCAAGAACCATCAGAACAGCAATTGCAATGGCAACGACGGTATAGCCTGTGGAGAGCTTGCCGAAATACGTCCCAACCGCATTGGTGATTGGAATCACTCCGATAACGACAACAAACATGCCGATGCTTGCACAAACCCTGGCTGTGGCACCGATTTTCTCACGAACCTTCTGATCGATAGACAAGCTCGGGAGCATGGACCAGTATGCAATGTCATTGGCAGTATAAGAGATCTCCCACAAGAGATAGATAATCGTAAAGGCCACCAGAAAAGCAGCTCCCCTAAGGCCGAGATCCGTATAGAAAAAGATAGTAAATATCGCAGATCCGATCGCACCAAATGCGATCCATGGCTTGAACTTGCCGAATCGGCTTTTGGTGTTGTCGACAAGAATACCCATGAAAGGATCATTGAACGCATCATAAATCCGGATGATCAGCATAATGATTGTTGTCCCCCAGAGAGTCGCGTCCGGAAGATCCAATGCGTCCGTCAGGTAGAAGTTCAGGTACGTGCTGACAAGAGTATAGAGCATGTCCCTTCCGATTGTTCCGAGAGCAAAGGAGTAGCGGTTTCTTGCGACCAGAGGATCCTTCATGATTTACCTTCCTTTCACGGTTAGCCGGGACCTACTTGATTTATGGCATACAGATTAGAATCGAAATCACTTAGAAGTCTGGTTCTGTCGTTCCAATACGTGCCGGAGAAGGTGTCGTTCAGGCGGATACCAGCCGAGAAGAGCTTTCCCGTACCTTCATACTCTTCTGTACAATCCCGAAGACGATAGAAGCGATCGATCAGGCGAGCCAAAATCCCTCGCGGATGAACCGGAAACGGCAACAGGAAATTGATGAGTGCCCCGTATTTCCTGACGTATATCGGTTGTGTGCGTGTTCTGATGCGATATTTTCTATATGGAGCAAGTCCGCAGACAGGCAAGACGTCTAAGCCTTCACTCGCATGAGCTTGTGTTTGAAAAAAACCGGCCACTGCCTCAGACTTGTCCGAAGCAACCACAGACCAATGCACCTTGTTGTCCTTGACCGGATCAAACCGGTAGAAACGCCCGAATTGAAGCGTGCGCCGATGTGCCTTGTAGAAAGCAATCTGTTCGCGGATTTCCGCCTTCTCCGGACTTGACAAGTACTTCAAGTCCAGCTCGTAGCCAAGTGCTCCGAAGGCAGCGGTATGAAAGCGGGAAGCAAGGCTGGTATTTCGAAGTGTCTGTTGATGGGGAGCGGACGAGACATGGGCGGCGATCGAGGAAAGAGGGTAGAGGTAGGAAAGCCCCCCTTGTATCGATAAACGTTCGATCGGATCCGTATTATCTGAAGCCCATATTTGAGGCGAAAAGCATAACATACCAAGATCAAAGCGATTCCCGCCGCTCGAGCAAGTCTCCAGAAGAATATCCGGCCTTTTCGCAAAAATACGTGTCAGAACTTCATACAGACCAAGGATATACCGATGAAAGAATGTACCCTGTTCCCGGATCGCCGGAGAGAACATGTCACTCATATTTCGATTCATATCCCACTTGACGTAGGATATACGGCATGAAGACAGAATAGCTCCGACAGAAGCTACGATATAATCACGAACCTTCGGATTGCAAAGGTCAAGAACGAGCTGATGGCGGCCGTAGGAAGGCTCCCGTCCTGGAATTCGGACAGCGTACTCAGGATGAGCCCGATACAGATCACTGTCAGGATTCACCATTTCCGGTTCGAACCACAGGCCAAAAGACAAGCCGATCTTCTCAAGTCCCTCAGACAGTCTTTCCAGTCCGCCGGGAAACTTCTTCCTGTTGACCGAATAATCGCCGAGGCCTTTCGTGTCATCATTTCTTTCGCCGAACCAACCGTCATCCAGAACGAAAAGCTCAACCCCGAGAGACTTGGCCTGCCGCGCAAGTTGCAGCAGGCTTCGCTCGTTAAAGCGGAAAAAGCGTGCTTCCCAGCTGTTGAAAAGCACGGGACGCTCCTTGTCCCTGTATTCTCCTCTGGTGATATGCTCCCGGATAAAGCGGTGGAAATGGTCGCTTGTTCCGTTATATCCTTCTGCGCTGAAGGTCATAATCGCTTCGGGTGTCTCGAAGCTTTCTCCTTTTTGCAGCGGCCAGGTGAAACAATGCGGGTTTATGCCGGTCATGATCCGGACAAGGCCGCGTTCTGTGAGCTCGATGCCGGAATAGTGATTGCCGCTGTAAACCAGATTGAAGCCGTACACGCGGCCGGAGGTCTCGTTTGCGCCTTTCTCGGATAGAAGAAAGCCAGGATTATGACGATTGCTCGAGTTTCCTGTCAGACTCTCATTGACGAACTGTCCGTAACCAAGCGGCATATCCTGTTTATGAGCTTCCTTGATCCAGCCGCCATGAAAGGTCGTTAAGGAGTATCCCCGATCCGGCAAGTCAATCATCATACTCATGATCTTTCGGATCTGAAGCGGTCTCTCGTTCTCGTTGGAGAGAACTGTTCGACGCGTAATCACATCCGTTTCCTCGTAGACCGTATAGTAGAGAAGTAGTGTGACATTGCTACTCTTGTCTTGTAACGTGATTTCTAGAGTCTGACATGCCGACTCACCGCCATAGGAAGAGGGAAGAGAAACCGGAGTGATGTTTCCCGGCACTTGACGATGGGCAACATATTGAAAATCCGATACATAGCTCTGATCCGGCATGCAGATCTCACAGGGAGGGTTTCGATAGTCACCCTTACCGATCCCGGACCATTCCAGACTCAAGGTATCAAGAGTATACAGCGGGTCAGACTCGTCATAGTTTGTCTGGGACCCGATCTGTACGGTATGCTTGACCATAAGAGGTTCAAGATTCGTATCCTCGAGCTTCTCGCCATAAAAAATGTGTTCAAGATGAGAGAATCGGGTCACACGAAAATAATACCCTGTATTGGCTGTGGTCAGTCGGAAAACGCCGTCAGAATAATCAATCATGAAGCACCTCTTTTCGAAGAATTAAAGCTTCGTGACCACACATCCGTCCATTATATTCAGATCTGCCTGTAGTCGTCATTGCTACCTTTCCCTTCGCTTCATAACGAAGGGGCCGCGGTGAGAAATTGATCAAAATGGTCAGACTCTCTGAGGAACAAACCCTTTCAAAAACAAATAAACGCCGAGTTGCCTTCACGAGTCGAAACTCGCCTGTGCGGATGGCCTCACTGCTTTTTCGAAAAGAAATCATCCGTCGGTAGAAATGCCAAATGGAATCAGGATCTGCCATTTGGTCCTGATAATTGATCCGGACATAATTCTGATTCACGTCAATCCATGGCGTCCCGACAGAAAAGCCTGCGTTAAGCTCACTGCTCCACTGCATGGGAGTTCTTGCGTTGTCCCTGCCGGCCTTCTGGACCATGCGCCAGCATAGCCATTTCGGTAAATGCTTACCGAGCAGAAAATCATACACGTGCAGAGACTCGATATCGCGGATCTGCGTCATGTCCTTATAGTCGAAATTCGTCATTCCGATTTCCTGCCCCTGATAAATAAAAGGAGTTCCGCGCAGAGACAAGAGGAGAAGACCGAGCATTTTTGCAGAGTCCTGGTGGAAGGTTGTATCGTTGGCAAAGCGGGAAACACTTCTTGGCTGATCGTGATTCTCAAAATAGTTCGCATTCCATTCCAGCTCGTTCTGCCATTGAGCCAGCTTTTTCGCAAACCGCGCCGGGTGGAATTTACGACGAAACCATTTTACGATGTACTGATCCGTCTCCATGTGCTCAAAGGAAAAAATCATGTCAAGCTCGCCGCGGTCGCGATCACAGAGTTCATGTCCCATCTCAGGCGTAACAAAGACCGTCTCGCCAACGGTAAAACAGTCGTATTTCGACAATACATTCCGGCGAAGATGCTTGAGGATCTTATGTGCGCCATCCTGTGAAAGGTAGCGCTCACTTCCGGTCAGGATCAGTTTCTTTTTCCCGTCCTCGAGTGAGCTCTTCCAAATGACATTGATAACGTCACATCGGAAGCCGCTGACACCCAGATCCAACCAGAAACGCATGATATCCTCGACCTCTTGTATGACCGCAGGATTCTGATAATTTAGATCCGGCTGTTTTTTCGAAAAAAGATGCATGTAGTATTCGCCGCTCTTGTCATCAAAATCCCAGCAGCTTCCGGCAAAAAAGCCCGTCCAATTATTCGGAGGCCCGCCATTCTTACCAGGTCTCCAGATATAGTAGTCGCGATACGGACTCGCGGGATCACGAGAGGCCTTAAACCAGGGATGCTCGTCTGAGGTATGGTTGATGACAAGGTCCATAACAATCCGGATCCCGAGTGATTTGGCATCCGCCAGTAATCCGAGCATGTCAGTCATTGTTCCGAAATCCGGATGGATCGAGCGATAATCACTGATATCATAGCCATTGTCATCATTCGGAGACGCGTAGACCGGGGAAAGCCAAAGAATGCCAATCCCCAGATCCTTCAATAGTGGAAGACGCTTGCGAATACCCGGCAAATCACCGATTCCATCTCCGTTTGTATCTTGAAAACTTCGCGGATAGATCTGGTACGCGGTCTCTTCTTTCCACCATTCAGACATAGAAAACCTCCCAATAGAACGAATAAGACATATCTCTTGTATTCTACGCCACTTGCGGCAGACAGGTAAAGACAAAGAGATGTCTGCTTCGTTACATTGTATAAGCAGGTTTAAAAATGATCCATAAATTTGTGCATCATTTTTCAAAAAAATCATTGTGTTTGACGCGTCTAACACGTATGATGTTCATATAATTAGACGCATCTAACATTTGTGATGAGGTGAAGAAATGACACTGAATGAGCTTCCGATCGGACAACCGGCGAGAATTATTAATATCAAAGGCTTGGGGGCTATCAGAGACAGACTCCTGGATATGGGCCTGACACCTCGAACCCGTGTAAGTATCCGCAAGATGGCTCCATTGGGAGATCCGATTGAAATCACTCTGCGAAGCTACGAGTTGACACTGCGGAAAGAGGATGCCGTTAATATCGAAGTGGAGAGGGCAGACACTGAATGAATGTTGCGCTAATCGGCAATCAGAACTGCGGAAAGACGACCCTGTTTAATCAATTAACGGGATCCAATCAGCATGTAGGTAATTTCCCCGGAGTCACTGTCGATCGCAAGGAGGGCATAGTGTCACGACATCGGACAGGAAGAACCGGGGCTGGAAGAGGTCGGTTTGGAGCCGGCGGTTCAGGCAAGATGCCGCATGAGGCAAGTCTGTCTCATCATCAATCCATTACAGCTGTTGATTTACCGGGAATTTACTCTTTATCCCCTTATTCCGGGGAGGAACTTCTGACTCGTAACTACCTGATCGAAGAGAAACCCGATGTGATTATCAATGTTGTGGATGCTGGAAATATTGAACGAAATCTATATCTCACAATGCAACTCCTTGTTATGGGAATCCCTATAGTGATTGCCTTGAACATGATGGACGAGGTCAGAGCGAACGGCGGCTCCGTGTTAACTGATAAAATGTCTCAGGCGTTAGGGGTTCCGGTCGTTCCTATTTCAGCGGGAAAGAATGAGGGGATCGACGAGCTGATGGATGTAGTCTCCCGTGTCGCTGCGGAGAGGCAGAAACCGCGGATGATTGATTTTTGCGGCGGAGCCGTACATCGCACGATACATTCCGTGGCACATTTGATCGAGGACCATGCGGAACGAATTCATGTATCATCCCGATTTGCTGCCGTTAAGATTGTAGAGGGAGACCCTCCGCTATTGGAGAAGCTTAATCTGTCCGAGAATGAGATAGAGACACTTGATCACATGATCAAGGAGATGGAAACTGAGGTCGGCCTCGATCGGAAAGCTGCCATTGCAGATATGCGCTACACATTTCTGGAAGATGTGGTCAAAAAAACGGTTCAAAAACCAGCCGAAAGCATTCAACATAGACGCAGCATTTCAATAGATAAAGTTATTACACATCGTATTTTTGCCATTCCTGTGTTTCTTCTCATCATGGCCTTGGTGTTCTACCTTACCTTTGGGCTGGCGGGCCCCGTTTTGTCTGATCTGCTTGGCACCTCCTTCGAATATTTAACAGAGCAGACCCGTCAGATTATGACAGGGACAGGCTTTAATCCGGTCCTCATTTCTCTTGTTTGTGACGGTATTTTCTCCGGTGTGGGAAGTGTTTTGTCTTTTTTGCCTACAATCGTTGTCCTCTTCCTGTTTTTATCTGTCTTAGAGGATAGCGGATATATGGCACGTGTGGCCTTTGTGATGGACCGAATCCTTCGAAAAATCGGTCTTTCCGGAAGAAGCTTTGTACCGATGCTGATTGGTTTTGGGTGTACTGTGCCTGCGGTTATGGCAGCACGGACCTTACCGGGAGAGCGTGATCGAAAAATGACGATATTTTTGATACCATTCATGAGTTGCAGTGCAAAGCTTCCTATTTATGGAATCTTCACGATGGCTTTTTTTCCGGAGCATGCAGCTTTGGTCATGATAGCGCTTTATATCGGAGGTGTAGCGGCGGCGCTTCTAGCCGGTCTGATCATGAAAAAAACGACGTTCCGGGGCTTATCCTCGCCGTTTGTGATGGAGTTACCGAACTATCGACTTCCGAGCGCCAAAAGCGTAGTGCTTCTTTTGTTTGATAAAGCTAAAGACTTTGTGACCAAAGCCTTTACAATCATTTTCATCGCATCGATTGTTGTATGGATACTGACGACCTTTGATTTTCGCATGAACGTTGTCACAGATGGCACCAGCGGAATGCTCTCGCAAATCGGGCAATGGATTGCGCCGGTGTTTGCCCCCCTTGGATTCGGAGACTGGAGAGCGGTCACGGCTCTGATCACCGGATTTGTAGCGAAGGAGACAGTTGTCAGTACACTGACGGTGTTGACCGGAGCATCGGCAGATTCACTGCCTCAGGCCCTGTCCGGGATATTCACGCCAGCTTCAGCTGCCGCATTTCTCGTTTTCTCGCTTCTTTATACTCCATGTGTCGCAGCAATCACAGCGATATCCCGAGAGATGAAAAGCAGGAAGACAGCCTTTGGCATCGTTCTTCTGCAGACCGGAATCGCATGGATAGCCGCATACATTGTTTACCATATTATTTTGCTGTTCACATAATATCGTTCGATTTGGCGGCAGAATCCAATACAGGAAAAACCTTGTGATAAAAGATGTTGGCAACATCGGGATCGTACATGCTGCCCGCACACCGGAGAATCTCCTCTGCAGCCTCCTGACCGGACACACAAGAGCGATATGTCCGCATGCTTGTCATAGCGTCAAAGCTGTCTGCAACGGCAATGATCCGGGCATAGAGAGGTATCTCTTCGCCGGTGAGACCTTTCGGATAGCCGGCTCCATTCCAGCGCTCATGATGGGATAGAATTCCCTCGGATATCTCGGTAACTTCATATGAGGATCGAATGATCCTGCATCCAATCTCGGGATGCATTTTAATTTGTTCGTATTCCTCGTCTGTCAGCTTCCCTTTTTTGTTCAGAATGCCTTCGTCCATCGCGATTTTTCCAATATCGTGAAGAAAGCCGATCATATGCAGGGTCTTTATCTCCTGCTCAGACAGCTCCATTGCTTCTCCTATCAGCTTGCACAGGTCACCGACGCGGTTGGAGTGGGCTTCTTCTCTTGGGTTTTTCTCGTGAAGTGTATTCATGATCACACGGACCGTATGACTTCTCATGCTCTGGCTTTCAATGATTTTATTCTTGAACATAGAGTCTTCGGCACTCTTCAAGACCATGCGCATATCCTCGGACTCATCTGACCGTGTGTGCCACCCAAAAGAAATATCGACGGGTATCGATCTGACATTTCTCGACGCGCATTCTTTCTTGATAGCTGAGACTGTTTGTTCGACACCGTTACGATCAATACCCGGGAGAAGGATGATAAACTCATCACCGCCCCATCGCGCAACGATATCCTCTTTTCGACAAACGCTGAGAAAAGCGTCTGCAGCACTGATAATCAGTTCGTCGCCGACAGAATGACCGAAAGCATCGTTAACGAGTTTCAATCCGTTGAGATCCCCTATGATGACCGAAATAGGCAGCACCTTTTCGAGCTCCATCCTGTGCAGGGCTTCTTCATAATATCTGCGGTTGTATAGATTTGTCAGAGTATCGTGGTAGCTTAGATACAAATTCTTATCCTGAGCACGCTTCAGTGCCGTGATGTTCATGGTAAAGAATGTGACGCCGACACATTTCTGACTTGCATTCAAAATCGGGGATACATAGATTTGCCAATAGATTGTAGCTTCCTTATCCTTGCCGGACTCTTCGATATAGCTGAAATACTCTCCGGATATTGCCCGATCACAGACCTTTTTCATCTCCTCACGTCTCTCAGGTTGGTGAATCTGTTCGAGAAAGTTTATCCCTATATCGATTTTGGCATTCTGAATGAATAACGCGGTTTCCCTGTGGCGGCGGTTAAAAGCAGTATAGCAGTATTGTCTATCCAGCGAGAAGAAGATCATGTCGGGAGAGCTTTCCAGAATAGCGGAAAATAAGGTGTTGGATTGTTCTAAAGTAGAATTAATCTTGCGGATATCCTCCTTCGAATCGATGATTCGTTGGATCTCATATCGGATCAGAAAAAAGAGAATCGTAGCTGTGGCAAAGACATAGAACCAACCCTTAACGATATTCACGGTTGTCAGCATTTCAATGCTCGGGAAAAGCGCCTCGGCAACCTTGTCGGACATAATGATCCATGCACATCCGATCAAGAAATAGATTCCGGCTACCTTGAAGGCTTGCATGCCGGAGCTGTCTTTTCCATAGTTCCCTGACTCTGGTGAAATGATGTTCTGTTGTTCTGGCTCATTTCTACCATTTTCTCTCTTGGGATTCAAAAGTCCTGACATGCTGTTCCCTCCGTCGGAATGTTTACAGCCGGTCCTTTTAAAAATATATTAACAGAGAAACCCAAAATGATAAAGGATACAGATATGCGGGATTTGGTTGAAAGTAGAATATATGAATTGTTTGAATAATCTTCTTGAATGTGAGAAACTCAATACAATTAATTGATCAGAAATATGTGCACATATGGAGGAAACATCATGCGCGTTACATTTGCCGGTGCTGCAAAAACCGTGACAGGGTCTTGCTTTTTAGTGGAAACGGACAACACATCTTTTATTGTTGACTGCGGTATGCATCAGGGAAAATCCGAAGAGACCGCCTTGAATCGTTTGCCTTTTCCCTTTTCTGTCAGTGATATTGATTTTATGCTACTCACTCATGCACATATCGACCATAGCGGACGGATCCCTCGCCTTTATAAAGAGGGCTTCGACAAACCAATCTACACGACCAAAGCGACAGCGCAGCTCTGCGCAATCATGCTTCCCGATTCCGGCCACATCCAGGAGATGGAGGCTGAGTGGCAGATGAAGAAGAAGACGCGAGCAGGAGGACCGGTCGAGGAGCCGATGTATACAATGCAGGATGCTATAGAATCTTGTAAACTGTTCTCGACTGTATCTTACGATCAGGAGTTCTCTCCGGCTGCCGATGTTCGGGTTGTCATGCGTGATGCCGGACATATTCTTGGCTCTGCTATTCTGGAGGTTTACATCAAAGAGAGCGATGATCAGGAGACCAAGGTTGTTTTCTCGGGAGACCTTGGCAACCGGGATATTCCGATCATGCGAGATCCCACGATTATTGAAGGGGCAGATTATCTTATTATTGAATCCACATATGGTGATCGGCTACATCAGGTGAACGGTGATAAGATTGAGACTTTTGTACGCGTCATCGAGGAGACGATCGAGAAGGGCGGAAATGTCGTCATACCGTCATTTGCGGTAGGACGGACACAGGAAGTCATTTATGCGTTGAACAAAGAAGAGGAGAAGTACAAGGACCATCGTACAAAGTTCATGAGAACTCCGGTGTATGTTGACAGTCCGATGGCTATTTCTGCGACAAAGGTATTTCGTGACAATATGGACTGTTTTGATGATGAAGCGAAGGAGTATATTCGCAACGGTGACAATCCGCTGGATTTTGAAAATTTGAATTTTACGGAAACGGCGATAGAGTCGAGAGCTTTGAATACCGATGAACAGAGCAAGATCATTATCTCTGCCAGCGGGATGTGCGATGCGGGACGCATCAAGCATCATCTGAAACACAATTTGTGGCGTAAGGATTCAACGGTTATTTTTGTCGGTTACCAGGCCGTCGGCACGCTTGGACGCCGGATTGTTGATGGCGCGAAGAAGGTCCGCATATTTGACGAGGAGATCGCGGTCAACGCACGGATCGAGAATATCGAAGGCTTCAGTGGACATGCTGACAGAGCCGGACTTCTGCAATGGATTTCGGCGATGGCAAAGAAACCGGCAAAAATCATCCTTGTTCATGGAGAGGAAGAAGCCATCAACAGCTTCTCGAAGGCAATACAGGATGATTTCGGAATCGAGACATGGATACCCGGTCTGGATGAGACAATTGAACTTGGTAACATTGTTACAAAGCCTGCATTGGCAGTGGTTCGCAAGATTGTTCCGGCAGTTGAGAGCACAAGCCTTGTCAGCGAGGGTCTGGATGATCTTCAGTCTCAGTTGGATCATCTGACTGTCCGGTGCAAGAGAGATTTGAATGGTGTGACAGTGCAGGAAGACCGTAAAAAGATACTTGCGCGTTGCCTGATGATGATGCAGCAACTGACCGAAGCGGCATTCGAAAAAATGGAATGATTAGATTCCCGAAGCGACCGGGGCAGGAGAGCTTGAGTAGAAGACGGATCGAACAGGCCGTCTCATTTTGCTTTACTTCCATATGCCAAGCATTTCTTCTTCCGCCGATTGTTCAATGATTGAGAAGATGCCGGCATATTTGTCGTCGTCTCCGACTTGTATAAATTCAGCGTATCCATCCTTTAGCAGAAGCGCACTCAGGTTAAGCTCGGAAATACTTTCTTCGTTGATTTTAGATGGAATTTCCAGCCACACATATCGAAGCATTCGTCCATACTTATCGGTATCCGAGTTGTCGCGTTCGAGATAGATCGTTTTGTTCAATATCAGGTCGGTCGTGAAATCTGTCGCTTCATCGGCGTAGTATTCACCCGGTTGCCCCGGTTTTTCTGTCTCGGGAGCATCAATGCCGATAATACGTAATTTTTCCATATTACCGTTTGCCAGTTCGATTTTTACCGTGTCTCCGTCGATGATTGAAACGACCTTCGCTTCTTCAAAGTCGTATTGACCGTCATGCAAAACATCTTCCGGATTTTCGGGAATGATTTCAAAGGTTCCGTTATATTCATCCAGGACACCTTCAACTTGGTAGGATTCCCCGATCGTGAGAGAGTAAGCATCCAGTTCCAGTCCGCTTCTGATGTACACCGGACATGCAAAATCACCGGCCTGAATCGTAAAAAGAATACTGCCACTGCTCGCCCTGGACGCATCAGTCAAGATGCCGGATATAGTATACGTCCTGCCAATATTTTTCTCTGCCAGATCATCCTCGGTCAGAAACGGGGTATTAGAAGTAGGGAAACCGGACCTCGTCTCAACAGATTCGGACGAATCGATGAACGAGGAGATACTGGCACTGGAAGTATCAGAATGAATCTCAACCTTTTCCGCCTTTTCGGGCAGACAGCCGGTGAGACAGAGCGCAAGGAATAGGGAAGGGATGAGAAGCTTTCGAATCTGTTTTGGAAAAGAATGCATGGAAATCCTCCGAACTCGTAATTTCTGCTATACAGAATACCATGAAATGCACGTTGTGAAGGACGAACGCTTCGTTTTCCATCATGAATTGCTTATTTTGACAGCTTATCAATAATGTCCATGATCTCTTCGATTTTCTTTCGTCCGTCATCATTTTGCATGCTTGTCTCAACGCAGCATGCCAGATGTGCTCGCAGAACCTGCCGATTCGCGTTCCGTAAGATTGCCTGAGCAGCGAGAAGCTGGTTTGAAATGTCGATACAGTATCTGTCATCTTCGACCATTCTCAGAAGACCGTCTATTTGCCCGCGAGCTGTCTTAAGCAGACGGGTTATTTTTTCTTGATCTGCCTGCATAGCGATTCCCTAGCCTTTCCGAAAAGGATTTCTAAGTAATCCTTTTCCTGCTGTTTCAATACCTGTCACAGTGTAACCTGACTGTTTGACAGCTTCCGTTAAAAGTTCATCGGATATATCTTTGTCCGAGCGTACCTCCACAGAATGTTTCTTCAGATCAGCGGTTGCCTGGGCGCCGTCAATTCCTTCTATTGCAGCCTCAACTCTCTTCTTACAATGCTCACAGTGCATGCCTGATACGAATAATACTTTTCTCATACGTTAACCTCGCTTTCTGTCTGGAACGAAAAACTTAAGCCGTAATGCATTTGTTACAACGAATATTGAGCTGACGCTCATGGCGGCCGCAGCGAGCATGGGGCTAAGAAGGATGCCGAATAGTGAGAAGAATACACCAGCGGCAAGAGGGATCCCGATCACATTATAGAAGAAAGCCCAAAATAAATTCTGCCGGATGTTTCGCATGACGGCGCGGCTTAAATCTATGGCGTCGGCAATATTCCTCAGGTCACTGTTCATCAGCACGATATCGGCTGATGAGATGGCGATATCCGTGCCGCTTGCAATGGCGATCCCCACATCGGATCTTGCCAGAGCGGGTGCGTCGTTGATCCCGTCACCGACCATGGCTACGACATGCCCGGCATCCTGAAGCAAACGTATCTGCTCCTCTTTATCCTGCGGAAGAATTTCCGCTTGTACAAACTGGAGCATATCATCTGCACC
>CAZOFY010000006.1:0-48646 GCA_964579245.1 uncultured Mageeibacillus sp. | reverse complement strand
TGTACAAACTGGAGCATATCATCTGCACCATGTAAATCATCGGATGTCTGGCTCAATCGTTTTCTGATCGCTTCCGCTGTTCTTTTATTATCACCGGTAAGCATGACAATATTGAGCTTTCTTTCGTGGAAAAGCGACAATGCTTCCCGGCTTGTTGATCGGATCGGATCTTCTGCTGCCGCCATTCCGATGATTCTGTTATCGTCAGCAAAGAAAAGAATCGACTTTCCTTCGTCCGAGAGACGGTTCGCTAATGCGCTCCATTCTTGAGTGAGAAGCCCTTTCTCGTTCATCCACGCAATGCTTCCGGCATAGTATGTGGTGTTGTCCAACTCGCCTGTGAGTCCCTTCCCGGGCTCTGAACGGAAGCTCAGGACTTTCCGCGCCTCAATCTGCCGGACCTTTGCTTTTTGAAGAATTGCGGCAGCCAGAGGATGTTCAGAGGGGAGTTCCAATGAAGCGGCAACCTCAAGCAACCTGTCGTCGCTGTATCCGGGAGCAGGGAGAAGGTCAGTTATTTGCGGGATCCCTTCTGTAATCGTTCCCGTCTTATCGAGTACGATGGTATCAACCGAGGAAAGTCGCTCAAGTGCCTCCGCTGATTTCACAAGAACACCATAAGCGGCACCTTTGCCGGTTCCGACCATAATGGCGACAGGTGTGGCCAGCCCGAGCGCACAGGGGCAGGAGATTACAAGAACGGAAACAGCTGCAGTCAGGGCGAACTCGACGGACTGCCCGAGAAGGAGCCAAACACATGCCGTAATGACAGCAATGCCGATGACGATTGGAACAAAGACTCCGCTGATTTTATCTGCCAGACGGGAGATGGGAGCTTTAGATGATGAGGCTTCTTCCATCAGACGAATGATTTGACTCAAGGTCGTGTCTTCTCCGACTTTCTCAGCCCGCATCAGGAAAAATCCACTTTGATTGACGGATGCTGTTACCACTTGGTCGCCGGCCAGCTTCTCAACTGGGATACTTTCTCCGGTTATGGCAGATTGGTCCAGGGAGCTGTGGCCTTCGATGATGATCCCGTCCACCGGGACTCTCGAACCGGGACGAACAGCCAGAATGTCTCCTTGTGCGATTTCTTTGACAGAAATCTCGATTTCCTTTCCATCCTTCATCAGGACCGCTGTTTCAGGGGACAGAGCGAGAAGCCCCGTGATTGCATCCGAGGTTTTCTTTTTCGCGCGGCCTTCCAGATATTTGCCAAGCGTAATCAAGCTTAATATGGTTCCGGCAGATTCAAAATAGATATTTTCCAAAAGAAGAGAGGCGCTGGTCATGTTTGCATGGCCCAAATCATAACCGATGCGAAAAATAGCATATATACCGTATAGCGTCGCGGCTGAGGAGCCGATTGCAATCAGAGTATCCATGTTTGGTGATCCGCGAAACAATGTTCGAAACCCGTTCGTAAAATACTTCCTGTTTACATACAGAATCGGGAGTAACAATAGAAACTGAGAAAAGGCAAAAACGACACCATTTTCCGGGCCATGAAAATATCGGACAATAAACTCCGGGACCGGTAACCCGAACCACATATTCAACATGTGATGCATAGAGAGATACATCAAAGGAAGCAGAAAGGAAAACGACACGAGGAGTCTGGAACGTGTATCCGATTTCAGGTTATCCTCGGAATCCTTTTGTTGCAGGTCCCCGGCGGGAGTCTGGGATACAGGCAGGCTGGCAGAATATCCTGCGTTCATCACTGCTTCGATGATCTTCTCGTCCGATGTGGCCGCTTCATCATAATCAACCATCATACTGTTTGTCAGAAGATTGACCTCAGCATGGTTTATACCGGGATGCCGGTCCATGGCTTTCTGCACGGCGGCAGAACAAGCCGAGCATGACATACCTTGAATATTAAATCTTTTTCTCAAATAGATCACCACTTTCGACACTACACCCCCAGGGGGGTATCTACTTACTATTGTAAGTCTTCTGTTGTGAAAGTCAAGAGAAATGGTCGGGTTAATGAGTTGAGCAGGTACATTTTCATCATTCTTTGAATCAGAAGGTGGTAGAATAATAAAAAGAGAAATGATGGAATTCTTATGGAAAGGCAGGCGTGACTGTGAAGCTGATTATTCATGTTGAACCGAACGCGAGTGGACGAACTTTTATCATTACAGATGGTCAGGGCTGCCCGATCTACCGTGCACAGACACTTGCGGTGAACCGACAAACGGTGCTTCAGATATTAGATTTGAATGGTTGTGTCGCTGCCGCAATCACACATAAAAAAGGTCTTTTCGCGGAAGATGCTTCACTTGTAACTAAATCCGGAGATCCGGTGAAGATAGCCCGAAAGGGCAAGTCTGAGCTTCGAGCGCTTACTGTTTCAGGGTGTGACTGGGTGGTGAAAGGGTCAGGATTTCCTTCCGATTACTTTATTGATGGTGGCTATGGCCGCATCGCCAAGGTAAGCAGAATCACGGATGGCATTGAAGCAGAAGTATCATTAACGGCGATCATTCAAGACGTTCTCTGCTTCGTCCTATCCATAGGATTATTATTTGGACCGGATCGGAAATAATAGAACAAGAGAGGCTTTTATTATGGAGAAAGTGATTTTTCACACGTCAAATGCACCCGCGGCAATCGGACCTTATGTGCAAGCGGCAGAGGCTAATGGTTTCTTATATCTATCTGGACAACTCGGGATCGATGGGATGTCCGGCACACTTCCGGACTCGATAACACAACAGGCTCAGAACTGTCTTTCCAATATTTCTTCTATTCTGAAGGAAGCAGGGATGACAAGGGATAACGTCATTAAAACAACCATTTTTCTGACGGATATGGACGATTTTGCGGCTGTCAACGAAATTTATGCATCATTCTTCGCTCCAAACTTCCCGGCAAGATCATGTGTGGCTGTAAAGTCTTTGCCGAAGGGGGCTATTGTAGAAATCGAGTGCGTCGCAGCCCGATAGATCATTTTTTGTCAGCCAAACCGAGAATCGAAACCAGCTTCTCATGCGCGGCAATCTTGAGACGTGTCTCGGCTGAAGCGATTTTTTGTTGCCTGTCGATCATTTCGTCAACATCATCTAACAGATCAATAATGAAGGATCTTGCCGGGGTTTCACTCATTTCTATACGGGTGAGAAGCCAGCCGTTTTTTGATAAAATCTCATTTAAATCTTTTTTGAAATGCTCGCAAAGGTTCTCTAAAGTTGGATTGATAGCGGTAAACGGATCGATCGTATTGATATTGATATCTTGAAAATACGAGAAATACTTCTCGACTTCTTTCTCAATAAGATCAAACTGAATAAAGTCATCTCCGACCTTGATCGTATCCAGAGAAATCTCCCATGTATGCGGGTGGTTCTGACCGAGAGTTCCGTCCAAATAAATCGCATGATTCGCGTTTATATAGAATTTGAACTTATATTCACTGTACCTCATCTGCTCACCGCCGCCTTTCTTGCTTTCTCAAATGCCTGTATTGGTTTTTCTCCATCCGCCATGAAGGATTCGGCGCTGGAAAAGGAAGCCTTGGCATCAAGCTCTGCCAAGGAGACGGCAATTTTCCGACAGAGTCGATGGACCGAATCCGGCGTTTTTTCAAAGCAGATCATTACGAATTCCGAATTGCCGGCACGGGCTGATATGTCCTTCTCTGTCGCATTGGTAAGAAGAACCTGAGCTGCCCGGTTCAGCAGGGTGCTGACTCCCTGATAACCGGATATCCCGTACATTTCGGAAATGTTGTCCAAACGGAAATACAAAAAGCCGACCCTGACATCTTCGCGCTCGGCGAGTTGCTCCATCACGACATCGAAGAATGCCTTTGTATACAACCCTGTCCGAATATCTGTGGTCAGGTCGTCATTTTCATCCACAAACAAACGGTCTCCCTGTTCCTGGACAAGAAAATTCTTGGCCTGAAGTTCTTCTGTGAGAGTCTGGATTCTGATGGAATCTCTGCGTTTCAGGACGGAAAAATATATGACCGTGGCGCCGAACACCAGCAGGATACCGGCAACCAGGATGCGAAGATATTGTATCGTTTCGCCGATTCGGCCGGAGGAAAGTAGATAGCTTTGCAGTATGCTCGAAGATAAACAATAGGATTTGTCACCGATTCTTAAGAAGCATGTGCTGATCAGCTCGTTGCCGACCCGCTTATCTTTACTCATCACTATGGAAAAGCTCTGCCCCTGATCCATGAGTCGAAACAGCTCACCGGCACCGGTTCCGCCTTGCCTTATATAATAGTCTTCGACCTCCTCGTGAGAAAAACCCGCCAATTTGCCTGTCGTTTCCTTGTTCTTTTCGAAAATTAGCGATTCCTGCGAATATAGAGACCAATAGGAGATGCCGTCAGAATCAGATGAAGACAGGATTTCCATCGCCTCCTGATCGCTGTCCGCGTTTCTCTCGATCTGATCGGCCATCATTTGAACCAACTGCTCATTACTCTTGGCAACACTATTCATCAAGCCGTTAATGATAGATGCTTCCTGTGAAACGTAAAATAACCACGAAGAAACAGCAACAGCCAATGTAATGACAATCGTGCCTAACGTGAGGAGCAGGTCTTTATCTCTTATGTTCTTCTTTACAGCCATTGCGTCCCTCTTTTCTTCTAGTCAGAGTTGACAAATGCTTTCAGATTCCTGATAAAGCTCATGATGTGGGACAAATCTTGTATCAAAATTTGTCTGAATCGGAATCTCTCCTCGGAGAACGGGTCGACCCGCCAGCCGCTCCTGCTCTTGATGCTGTTGATGATTGCGGCAAACCGTATCCAGAACACATATAAATTATACATCGGCATCAACGGGACGATATAGATTTTTCTCGCGTAATATTTTCTGATGTCGGGAAAGTTCTTCAAATATCCGATGATATTCAGATAGAAAAGAAATGCGGATATGACATACAAGATATATAGGATGATTGCGGAGCCCGCGATCAAAACAAATGGGTAGTTGAAAAACATCAGACAGATCAGAGCAAAATACCAGATCATTCTGGGGAAAGCAAAGGTGTGGTCATATGTCAGCTGGCGAACCATGAAATCTTTGAAAAAGCGATTCGTACGCAGGTTATCCCGAAGAAACATATGGGAGACTTCCAGTTCGCCGGTTTGCCATCGCTGCCGCTGTGTGTAGAGCTTATGGAGTCCTTCGATTGGATCGACGAAGAACATCGCGTTCTCACATAAGTGTACGCTTTTCTTCATCAATCGCCTGACCTGGAAAGTGACCTGTGTATCTTCGCAGACAGTATCTGTATTGTATAACTGGGTCTTGAGGATGGTCGATTTTCGAAAAGCAGAAAAAGCGCCCGAAAGGGTGTAGATACTGTCCAATTCAGACTCGTAATTCCTGCCGGCAAGAAAGGCCTGACAGTATTCCAGGAATTCTGCTCTCCGGAAGAGGCGCATAGGAAGAGATTGAGTGGCCTCGATCATCGTCGGATCTGTCAGAATCACTCCTGTGAGACAGTGGATATGTGCATTCGATTCAAACCGTTCAATCATATTTCGCAGGGCTTCCGGGTGAAGCTTGCCGTCACTGTCAATATGTATCACATATTTACCCGAACTGTTGAATAATGCCAGATTTAATGCTTTTGACTTGCCCTGACGTGCCTTCAACCATTGCATGGATAACTCGGGATATTTTTTTTGTGCTTCGCAGTAGACTTCAAAGCTGTTGTCAAGGCTCTCGTTATTTACCAGCAAAATACTGACCAAATCATGAGGATAGTCTGAATGATAAACGGATGCCAAGCACTCCATCAATGAGTCGGCAGAATTATAAACCGGGATAATCAGTGTGATTTCAGGATAGCGAA
This sequence comes from uncultured Mageeibacillus sp., assembly GCA_964579245.1. Taxonomy (GTDB): domain Bacteria; phylum Bacillota; class Clostridia; order Saccharofermentanales; family Saccharofermentanaceae; genus Firm-13. The sequence goes on along the minus strand of CAZOFY010000006.1, from coordinate 42,811 downwards.
GAGGTTTCGAGTCTGATTTTTTTGTGATGTGCTTTTTGAGTAAGATCAAAAAACCGCCCATGGCAGGCAAAATCTCCATGATAAGCGGGATGATGATCCACGCCATCCAGAAGATCATTTCTTCAAGTATTTTTCGAAGCAAGTACTCCATACTTAAATTTACCCACCTTCTGTTTTAGAACTTGCGAACGGGTGAAGACGTAGAAATAAAGAACGATAGAGAGGCCGTAGAAAATGACTCGACCAAAGATAGCGTGCGCGAAAAAGAAAATGTTGTTGCCGAAGTAGTAAATCAACACACAAATAACGGTCAGACGAAGAATGTTCGCGGCAAAGGTCCAGAGGATACCAAGAATGTTGATTACAAGTTTCTCGGCCGCGCTGTACAAGGGGAAAAACCAGATCAGTGCGGTAAAAGCCAATAGCTCAATGACACCGGAGCACTCGTAGTCGATGTATAAAGAAATCGATTCCCCGCCTTGCTCGATAAAGATCAAAGAGTACTGGTAATACGAATAGAACATGCCCGTAAGGCTCCCGAAAACACCTGTTGCGGCCGCAACAGCCTTGGCCAAAGGTGTTGTGATGAATGGTTGCAGGAAGATCATCATAAAGATAAATAGTCCAACACTTCCGACAAGAAAAGAAAAGAAAGTGAGCTTGGCCCGTTTTAACACAAAAAGAATATAAACCCACACAACCACCATCGAGACCAAAAACGGGATCATGCTTTTTTACGCTTTCTGCGGTTGATCTGATATCCTGCCACAGCAATGACAAGACCTCCGCCGGCGATCAGGTAGGGAAGTGTCGGTGTGCCTTTTGCTGTGAGAACTTGCTCCCCCAGATTTGAGCATTCAAACGTAATTGTCCTTATGTTTTTTACGGCTCCTGGAAACGCTTCAAGTGGGATTCGGATCTCCCATTCGTCCGGCTGCCCGCTGTTGTGTGTCAAGAATCCTGTGGCATCATCAATAATCTGGTAGCCGTTTTGTCTGCGGACGACAAGCTGATTGTTTCCATTGACAATATTTGCATTATTGATTGTCTCCACTTGAACGTATAATTCTTTGTCATCTGCCATGAAGTGGTAATTATTTCCGTTAAACTGGGTGTAGCCTGTTGGGCTCATGCGTATATGCAGATACACGTAAGTCTCGTCGCGGAAAATAGCTCCGGAATGATAGTTGTTACTGGTGTCCCAGGAATAAGACATCTGGGAGTGTGGTTTGTCAGCCCAATCCTCATAGTTTCCGTCAATTGTAATCGGAACGTAGGATGACACCGCATCACCGGCATTTACAACTCCACCGGAAGACGCCAATACAGGAAACGAGGACATGAGAAGTACCGCTGCCGTAACGATAGCTGCTAGCTGTACTCGATTTGCGAACATGACATCACATCCTTCCCGGTGTTTGTTTATTACTGCTTTTATGGTACCACAAAAACTTCACATTTGATACACAATTATTCGAAATTATCATAGATTTTGTTTTGTTCGTGTAATAATGTCTGCCCTTCATGACTATTATAAACATAACAATATAATCTAGACCGCTGTGGGGTGGGGCTTTCTGGTTTTGTGCTTTCTTTTTCTGAAAATCAAATACAGAATTCCGGCTTCAATCAATACACCCAATGATGACACAATTATGCCGCGAATAAGGTAGGGGTATTCCATCGTGATGATAGTCGTTCCTTTGTCAACGATCAGAAAGTTGTTCATCTCTCGAATGGGCTGTTCACTCTTGAAAATGTCCTGATAGGCAATTGACGTGTTGACATTGTCCTCTGGTGATACGATTGTAATCTGATTGCTGTCGTAGCTAACCTCAATCGGGACGATCCTTCTTTGCGGAAGCGCATATTCATCGAGCGACATGATCGTATCAAATAGATTCTTTACAGCTGTATCATCAGCAGTATATGCATGAAACAGCAAGTTGAAACCAATAAAGGTAATATTCTCGGAATCACTCTTGCCGACAAAATCCAGCTTCGTACCTTCGAACCATGCATAGCCTTCTGAATTAGCAAGATCAGTCAGATAGACTGTGTTCCACTGTTCATAGTCTTCGGCAAAGTTAATCGGATCCGTTGTCATATCATCTGTAATCAACGAAGGGTAACGGTCCCAGAACGTGATTGGCTGTGCGGATACATTTAAGAAGGTCATACGGTTCGTCAACGGATCAGTCGGAATCCGGCTCATATCGATGTAGACCTGAACACCGGAATCGGCGGCTTCTCTTACGATTGACTCGGCAACAGCCTTGTCCTTATAGAAGAATCCGGATAGATACAGCATGTCATATTCAATGAGTTCATCGGCGGTATAATCATCAATGTTTCGTTTGTCTCCCGGATGAAAGGACGGAAGGATTCCCGGAACCAGTTCGGCTGTCGTTCCGATGGCAAGGCCATTATATGTAGAAATGACACCAAAATTGGAGTTCACCGGAAGGGAATACATCAGAGCTTTTTCTGTGTCACCAGAAAGCGTATATCCAACTCTATCGGCAGCGTATATTATTTTATCCATTTCCCTCTTGCTCCCGACTTGCGTCTTGTCAATGATTACCGTATCTGCTCCAAGCTCCAGGTTGCGGTCGAACACATATAAATAATTCTCTCGTTCGAAGGCCTCGTTCAAATAAGCGATATTGCTTGCCGTTGCAGCGCTCTGCCAGGCCCAGCCAAACACGTAATCTATCCGTTTCTCCGTGCTGCAAAAGGCATAGGATGGCATAGGCCCCATTAAACTAAGATCCATGAGAGAGACACGTTGTTTCGTTGATTCCTTAGCGGCAGAAAAGAGGGTGTCATCCATGGTCTGTTCGATCGTGTTTGCCGTTGCTCTGAGATTCATACGACTCTCGTATTTTTCCAGGTTGAAGGAGAATATGCAATCAATGGTGAGCAAGATACAAGCAACCACCAGTATCGGCTTCTTTAGTTTTCGCCACTCGAAAAGTGAAATCAAAAACATGGCATATACGATGGGGGTAAAACGCCTGACCCAGAAAAGTTCGCTCATGGGGATCAATTGAATCAAGGGAGTCAACGCTGTCGTTGATGCCAGGACAATAATGACAAACGTCAAGAATCCTGGAAAGCTTTTCCGATTGGATAAGACTAATCCCAATACAGCGATTAGCATGATGGATAGCCCATAATATAACTCGGTGATCCCGTCGCCCAAACGGGCAAGCGGATTCAACGAAACAGTAAGGGGGGCGCTTAGGGAAGCCATCAGTTCGGAGGTTCCGCTTGAAGACATTGCCGTCAATCCGCCGACAAGAGATGGATAGACCCAAATGCCGGCAACAGCAAAAGAAAAAAACATGGCCGCAAGTGCTTGAATCGGCTCCTGATATCTCTTGTTTGCGATCGCATACACAAGGAGATAAATTGCACAGGCAACACCGATCATGGCGGAAATCATCAAGTGGCTGAAAACATGCACCACCATAAGGATAATAAGCGGCAAGATCATTTTCTTGCGACGATATTCGACAAATTGCCACAGGCAATACAGTGTATAGGGTAGCAGCATCGTGATAAACATTCGAAGAAAATTGCCTTCGCCGAAAAACACGCGAAGATTATCAGGGAGCATGAACCAGATCATGGCGAAAAAAAGTCCCAGGCCAGGCCGTTCTAGCTTGCGCCCGAACAATAACCAGCCGATTCCTCCAACAGAGAATGACATCCAGATGAAGCAAAGATAGGAAGCAAAAATATCTCCTTTGCAAAGAAACTGGAAAACAGCCAGGAAGAAATACGGAAACGGTGCCCAGTATCTGAAAAGCTGGGTGCCGTTATACCAAAAGTGGGTGTACAACGGATAAAAATTCCCCTTTGAGATCTCGTTATACAGAAAATCAGCCTTAAACAAATGACCATGAATGTCCAGACCCAAGGGATAGACACCGCTGGCCCTTACATAGAGCATCATGAGAAGACCGGCAAGTATCACGACAAGAACGGAGAGCGTGAACCATAATTTATTACTGTTTTTCTTTGTCGATAAGGCAGTAGCGGCGGGATGCATCGCCAGAACCGGATCCGGCCTTGTCTCGGGGAGCGCTGCGTCGTCTGTCTGTACGGTTTCGCTGGGAGCAGTGGGATTCGACTTCTTTTTTTCCGACAGAAGAAGTGCTTTCTCCAGTTTGTCTCTGCGTTCGGTATCCATCTCCTCCGCTGATACAGAATAGATACGTTGCGGGTTCTCGCTGATCTCGAGCTTAACCAGGTGGTAGCCAACGTGACTCAGCTTCTCTGCGATTCGCAGAAAAAACTCATCACCCATGTTTTCAATCGTCGAGGGAAGGCTGTCAAAAGGCGGAGTTTGGTTCAATACAACATTCGTGTATGTCTTCAGATAGGAAAGTATAATCGTTTCAATTTTATCGTACGTCACGAAGGGCTCGGCTTCCTTGTTGAGAAAGAGCGTGATCTCGAAGGTGTGACTGTGCACGGACTCCTGGTGAAGGGCGCCATGTGAAGCATTCATTCGAAAACTGAATCGATACAACTCCGTGCTCATATAGCCTCCCGTTCGGCGAACTCAATCAATCGTCCGTGAAGTTCAACCTTTTTATCATGAAGTATTCATCGCAATAGGAGCCGTCCTTGAACTTTATCGCTTTATCCAAGCGGCCATAGACTTCGAATCCATATCGCTGGTAGAGCTTGATGGCCCTGCTGTTGTTGCGATGAACACCGAGTTCAATCTGTTCGTAGCCCGCTTGAGCGGCCGCGCACGAGAGCTCATTGATCAGTAGACCCCCAATTCCCATGCCCCAAAAATCCGAAAGAATCGCGATTCCCATCGTGGCTCGGTGAATTAGTTTGCTCCGATTTGCAACCGGAGAAAGTGAAGCAAGACCAATAAGCCGGGTCTCATAGAAAACCGCAATCATAGTGGAGAGAGGATCGGTCTGCATTGTTGACAGCTTCTTGGCCTCTTCCTCGACTGTGATCGTAATTTCCTCCGGATAACTTGTCAGAAAAGCCGTCTCTTCGGCTGTTGCGTGCAAGAAATCCAGAACATCAGCGGCATCGTCCGGCGCAGGCGTTCGAAAAACGCAGGTTTTTTTGTTTGTAAGTGTGATTCTCTTTTCAGGAAAAATCATAAACTAACCTCATTCTATAAGTATTCTATTCTATTCTCGCATACAAAGATTGCATGAATGTGTGCGAGATATGTTGGGCTCTTTTCCTGATGTTTACATTTTGGATCTACATGCCGATGCCATTACGTGACTTTCGGAAAAGTAAAGCAAAATCACTTCGGCATGTTTATACTTACCACCCATTCATGATAAAGTAAAAGCAAGCTATGATTTTCGCATAATATACGAAGAAATGGGGAACTCGTATGATGATTTTGCAAAAATTGACAAGAATCACAGCCTCCTGTCTCATATCTCTATCAATCTTAGTTTCCGTACCGGGTGCGACGGTTTTTGCTTTTAACGGCCTTTCGCAGGATATCACGGCCGATTCTTCTGGCGAATCGGAGCTCGTGGAAGTCAAGTCGAACGATGTTGAAGGATTTATCACCAGACTTTATGAGATAGCATTAGGCCGCTCACCTGATCCTGCCGGCCTCCTAAACTGGGTCGAACAGCTCACATCCCGGCGAGCTACCGGCGTTCAAGTCGCTTATGGATTTGTTTTCAGCCCGGAATTTCTGTCGAAAAATCTCTCGAACACAGATTACGTCGAATGTCTTTACAAGATGCTTCTCGGGCGGGCATCGGATCCTTCAGGGAAGAAGAGTTGGGTCAAGCAACTTGATGATGGAGCTTCTCGCGAGATGGTTTTTGCCGGCTTCGCGAACTCGACCGAGTTCCGTGCAATCTGTGATTCATATAGAATCATTCAAGGTGTATACATTCCCGGAGTGCCGCTGGGTTCTGCATCTGCCGTTACCGATTTTGTCCTGAGACTATATACGATTTGTCTGGGAAGAACGGGAGAAAACGGGGGCATATCCAATTGGACCAGGCAACTACTTGACGGCTCTGCCACGGGATCCGGTGTTGCATATGGATTTGTTTTCAGTCAGGAATATCTGAATAAGAGTCCCGCAGCCGAAGATTATATTACTATGCTTTACCGTACCTTCCTCGGAAGAGAACCGGATCAAGACGGACTTGATAATTGGGTGTCGAGTATTCTGGCCGGCATTTCGATGGAATCTGTATTTGCCGGATTTGTGAATTCACAGGAGTTCACAGAAATCTGCGGCCGTTACGGAATTTCCAGAGGCTCCTATACGCCTCCTTCTCCGGTAGACTCTCATTACATCGGATATAATCTATTCATGTGTACGGTGAATGGAAATCCGATAGCGATCGGTGATTCGGTTGACACCCTGACGAGCCGGTTTGGTGAGCCGGACCGAATAGATCCTACGGAGTATCCATGGGCTTTTTATGTTTACAGCAAGGATTATTCTCGCTTGTTCATGGCTGCCGTTCAAGACGGGAAGGTCGTCGGGTGGTACACTGATTCTTCTGATTTGGAATATATGGGGCTACTTAAGAGTTCTACGGGATCAGAAGTGAAAGAGCGATTCCCGGATTTTGATTTTTCAAGAGGCATGAGTGATTGCGCGATTGGTCAAAATTATACTTTAATAGTTTCGCTTAGTCCGCTCAAACCGGGTGAAAAGCCGGAGGATTTGCCGTCATCCGGCAGAGTTGTTTTTACCGGTGAAAACGAGTTGGATACAATTATGTTACTTCCGCAGCAAAACAAGTCAAAGCAGCTGACAGCGGAAATATGCCGAGCATATGAACTCGAAATATGTGATATCACAAATTCTTTCCGCTCGAATGAAGGCTGTTCTGTTCTGTCCTGGTCAAACCCCGGAGCAAAGGCGGCAAGGTTGCACAGCGAGGATATGGCGGCCAACAACTATTTTTCCCATGATAGTTTGAATGGCGACGACTATTTGGATCGACTAAGAAAACAAGGCGTAACCGGACTGTACCCTTCCGGAGAAAACATTGGTGCCGGCTATTCAGACCCGTTTGATATGCTGTTCGGCTGGAAAACCTCGAATGGTCACATGAGGAACTTGCTGTATCGTGATTACACCTATATTGGGGTAGGCGTTGGTTATAGTGAAGCCTCAGATTATAAGTACTACTGGACACAGGATTTCCACGCCTGATGCATTTGGAATGATAGCTTTTTATTGAGCTTCTGATACTTTGCATGAAGCTGTTTTCTCATCGTTTTACGAGAGGAAATTACGAAAAAACCTTTATAGACGTTTGTTCTTGGCCGCTGATGTGTTATCTTAAAAATGCAAGAAATTATGTTGTGGAGGGCTTAACGTGAAAATTCGATCTCTTCATTTGAAGAATTATAAGAGATTTGCCGACTTGACGATTGATTTAGGTGAGAAGCCGGCGCGAATTGTCGCTTTAGTGGGGCCGAATGGTTCCGGTAAGAGTTCTGTCCTGGATGCGATACTCTTTTCCGACAGCCATTCAGATATCGGAGATTCCGGTAAGCGCCCGGTCAGTTACCATAAGTTGGCAGGGTCAGATTCGGCACCTTCCGTCGAGGTCGCATTTATTGATGGCGATTATTACTCCATTCGAGCGAAGAAGCTTCTGGATAATCGTGAAAATACGATTTTTTCGATTCGCAGTCCGTATCGTTTTGCCAGCGGGCAAGCAACGGGAAATTCAGACCCTATTACAATGAACTCCTATGGCGCTTCTGACTTTTCAGCCAATGACAAGAAACTGGATGTAAATTATGGCCGTCTGTTCAAGAAGTATCGCGAATATATGGAACTGAACGATTGCCGTCCCAGCGACGCAAGGAAGTTTATTATCGAGGAGCTGAATGCTTCGATCGAGAAGTGCCTGCCCATAGCGATCGAGAGTTTAGGCGAGATCGATGCCGGGGATGCTGAGCTAATATTTCGCAAACAGGGTCAGAAGGGCGCTTTCCCATTTTCTGATTTGTCCTCCGGGGAAAAGTCGGTAGTTGATATTCTTCTGGATTTATACCTTCGCAAGGCTGCATACGATGACTCGGTTTTCCTGGTCGACGAGCCGGAACTGTTCATGGATTCTGCTGTGCAAAAGAAGCTGCTTCGTGAGATTTGCTGCTTGCTTGGCCAGAATAATCAGCTTTGGATTACGGCGAAGAGCCCCTCTTTGATCGCTGCTTTACAGGATGAATTCGGTGAAGATGTGCAGTATCTTTTCTTCTCCGGTGATCAGAAATGGTCTGAGGAGACGCATGTTCTCGATCCGATTTCTGCTACAAGAGATAGTTGGAAGAATATCTTCTCCGATATGATTGAGGATATTTCTTCTCTTGTCGTCCCGAAATGCATCGTCTACTGTGACGGGAGAAGATCTCAGGAGAGACTGAACGCGGAGCGAGGCTTTGATGCCCGTTTTTACAGCCAGGTATTTGCGAATAAGTATCCGGATACGGTCTTCTTTTCGAGTACCGGCGGCGGAGATGACAAAGATAGTCATTTTGTAGCCGTTACGCTTTTGCAGGGGAAGAATAAGGGGACGGAGGCAATCATTCTCAGAGAGCGCGAACAGGGAACGTTCGAGAAGGATCGTATGGACGTTCTGGAGAAGTCGTCGGAGGGTACGAGAGTTCTCAAACGCCTTGATATTGAGAATTATCTCTTTGACAAGGATGTGCTGAGGAAGTACTGCCAGGCGAATAATCTTCGTTTTGACGAGTTCGGATATAGCGATTATGTCGCAAACATTGTTGACCAGAACGTGAGAGACAGGACCGGCTTTATTAAGAAGTTTTGCGGAATAACCGTCAGTTTGAGCCCTGCCGAATTCAAACAACAACTGGTTGAATACATCACAGAGGATATGGATATTTACAAAGAACTGGAACAGGTCATTTTCGAACGCAAGTAAGGGTAGTTGCCGGAGATATCCTTCAAGAACATCGGAAGATATGATGTACGGTCGTCACGGATTTTCCGGGACGACCGTTTTTGCTTTTGTTGGCTTAAGCCCGTTTCGCGCCAACGAGCAAAACATGAGACAACCTTCTTTGCGGGTGGTGGGCAAGAGAAGATACCAGAAAAACACCCGCTACGTGGGTGTTGGAAAGAGGTTATTTCCGAAAATCGCTCTTCGTAATAGAGATTCGATTTTCAAGCATCTAAGCATAGGGAATGGATCCCAAATATATTTTCTCTCGCTGATTACCTACTAAATCGTCGAAACACTACTTTTCGTATGTGCATCAATGAACAACAAATGATTTATTTGTCAATGATTACAGACTTGATCGACAAAAATGGCGATTTAGTAGGTATTACAGTTTGAAAAAAGCCGTTTCTATGCAATGATTACCATCAAAGTGTTCAAGAATCAACCATTTGGTATGTGTTAGAGTGTGAGAAAGCCTGATAACACGCCATTTCTTATCAATAAATACCATACTAGATTTTCATTTTCCGATATTAAGGATGTATAACTATGTGATGCCCCTAAGTTTTCTCTCCTTGAATTATATCAAAGCATACCACGTCTCAAAAAAGTAGACGACGACCATTTAAGGTCAGGCTGTATTACAATAAAAAAGTGACCAAACAGAACAAAGCAACCATACTATAATATATCAGTGCGCTAAAAGTAGTACCACTAGAAATCCCAAGGTTCAACTTGCTACTGGATTGCACCATGCACAAGAAGGTACCACTAAAATCCTAAAGTTTTAATTGCTGCTGGATTGAACTATGCAAGAAGGCGGTACCATTACAAATCCCAAGAGCCAATTGCTGTAGAGGCTTGAACGAATGGGAAAAGCCAGCGTCTTCAGCCGCTGGCACGTAACAAGGGTTAATAGCCTTGGAGCAGACCACCCGTTTGAGGGTATATTATGGTTTTAGCAGAACCAATGTGTTATAACCCCAAGAGCAAACCACCCGTTTGACGGGCGGTTATGATTCTTCTCTATCAGGAGAAAGGACCGTTGTATTCTGTATTGTAACCTGGATTTGTATCCGGACGCATGGCATTCGGGTACTGTTCGTCAGTTCGGATGTCAAGAGACATCTTCTTAATCATCTTAAACACGCCGTAGGGATTAGATATACTTTTTAGCGCAGCAGAAACACGAACACCCGTGCGGCCATACCGTCCGGTATATGTCTCGGTAGTCAGATTGACTGTGCCCTTGCGCGTAGCTTCTCAATTAGTCCGACATTGACCATGGGCGTCTGGATCTGAGAAAACTCTACTGTGCTGACATCTCTTCCAATCATACCGGATTCCATATAAATACGCTTCTCGGTGATCGCGTATCTGACATAACGCCACTGTACTGCCCGTGCAATGACGGCGATTAGGAGAAACAGGACAGGATGAAACACCATGATAAAAATGATCAGATAACCAAAGGGCGGCGCATCCATTTGGAAAGCGGCCCACAACGCTGCAATTCCGGATATGAACGTCGGGAAGCAAAAAACCGCTATTCCTAAATAAAGAGGCCAATAATTCAGAAGATACGGTAAAATATCCGGATGATCTTCCCAAATAATCTTTTCATTATCATCCATGAGATATTGTATTTTAGAGCTCGGCATATATGATTCTATCCTGCTTTCGTTCGCTTATTCACAAAGTATAACAAATATTTAATGTGGCGTCACATTGTTTAGCGGAATATTCTGTTCAGGTATATATAGATGGAAGTAAGGATGTTTTATCATATTAAAGAATAAATCAATAGAATGCTTGTAAAAAATGACAAAATAATGAAGTATTTGGTGCATTATACAATTGACATGAAAAATGGAACCTGATACATTTAAGAAGATTAAAGATTTGCTAATATGCGGACATTTGCGGGGGGATTAGAAATGGCAGCTGACATGGGGGCATTGGTCCAATCTTTTTTTGGTAGCTACAAGTACAAACGGTTATTCAAAACAAAGTCCTATTTACCGAATCTAAGAGTTTATTCTCTCGGCATTGAGTGTGACGGTTTTTCTGTGTCAGAAAAAGCAGCTTTTCCAAACCCCGAAGAGGACTTCTACAGTTCGGAGCAAATCGCGGTTCGTGATTTGGAAGATGTGAAGTCTTATGTTTTTGACGACGTAGAATGTGTCAGAATATCTTACAAATCAAAAGGATTAAATGCAGGACGCAAGTACATTTGTATTCCTGGCATCAAAAACAGTGACGTCGTTGTTGATACGATTCTGCTACAGATGGAGAAACTCAGCAGACGTTTAGCCTGATCAATCAGAGAATAAAGAATAGATTTTGACAACAAAGCCAATCCAACATACGAGATTTTGTCCTGCTTTTGTTTTCAAGAAGAAAACGATCGCAGGGTTTTTCTTTAAAAACGCGTAATGATATACTGAAACAAGAAATGATGAGGTGAATTATGAATCAATTGACATCGAGAAGAGTGCTTCCGCTATTGCTGGCTGTTTTACTTACAGTTGCGATTACTGGTTGCTCACCCTCCGGAGCCAAGGCGGATCAGATTCGAATTGCAGGACTTAAGGGGGCAACGTCAATAGGCCTTCTGCAGTTAATGGATTCAGCGGATCAAAAAAAGACAGCAAATCAGTATTCTTTTGGAATCTATGCGACGGCAGACGAAGTCACGCCAAAGCTGATTCAGGGTGACCTCGATATAGCTGCCGTACCTGCCAATCTTGCCTCGGTGCTGTACAACAACACAAAGGGAGAGGTTGCGCTTCTTGCGATCAACACGCTCGGTGTTCTTTATCTTGTAGAGACAGGAGATACAATCCATTCCTTCGCTGATTTGAAGGGTAAAACGATTCTTGCTTCCGGAAAAGGATCAGCTCCGGAATATTCCTTGCGATATCTTCTTGTGCAGAACGGAATCAATCCGGATTCTGACCTTACGATCGAGTGGAAATCGGAGCCTACGGAAATTGTATCTGCAATGGCCTCCTCGGACAACGTGATCGCCATGCTTCCGCAGCCATATGTCACGATTGCGATGACAAAGGTAACAGACCTTAAGGTGGCTATGGATCTGAGTGAGGAGTGGGAGAAAACAGATTCGGACAGTCAGATGGTTACCGGAGTGCTTGTCATAAGGAAGGACTTTGCAGAGAAATATCCGCAACAGGTGGCGAAGTTTTTGGAAGAATACCAGGATTCTGCCAATTACGCGAACGAGAATGTGAAGGAGACAGCCTTGCTTTCGGAAGTTTACGGACTTTTTCCGGCGGCCATTGCAGAGAAAGCGATTCCTGAATGTCATATCACCTGCATTTCTGGAACCGATATGAGACCGGCTATGGAGGGCTATTTACGTGTTCTCTATGAACAGAACCCCAAGTCCGTCGGAGGGAAACTCCCGGGCGAAGACTTCTACTACCAGGCACAATAAGTTTTTCGAAAAGTCTGTTGCAGTTTTTGCGGCGCTCCTTCTTTGGCAGGTGGTGTCGCTTCTGCTTGGCCGTCAGATTTTACTGGTTTCTCCGATTGATGTGTTCATTAAACTGGCAGAAATGTCAGTGACACCAGATTTCTGGGGCTCAGTTGCATTCTCCTTTTCCAGAATTGCCGGCGGATTCGTGATAGCGCTTATGTCAGGCCTTGCACTGGCGGCCTTGGCAGCACGCTTCCATTTGGTTGAAGTTTTTCTCTGGCCATATATGGCTCTCGTTAAAGCGACTCCTGTTGCGTCCTTTATCATTCTCTGCCTGATCTTTCTAAACGCAGCAAATCTGTCTGTTTTCATTTCATTTTTGATGGTACTACCGATTATCTATGTGAATGTTCTATCCGGTATCAGGAATGCGGATCCGAAGCTCCTTGAGATGGCACGGGTTTTTCGTGTCCGTCCTCTTCGCAAGCTTATGTATATATATCTTCCCGCTGTTAGACCGTTTCTGGCATCTGCATGCACTCTGGCAGCCGGTTTATCTTGGAAAGCCGGGATCGCGGCGGAGGTCATCGGTATCCCGGATGGATCAATCGGTGAACGCTTATACGAGGCGAAGGTGTATATCAGCACACCTGAGCTTTTTGCCTGGACCTTTGTTATCATTGCCATCAGTATTTCCTTTGAAAAGCTTCTTTCCATTCTTCTTTCGAAAATTCCTCATAGAAGGGAGAATGTATAGTGGATATCATTATGGAGAACATCACGGCCCGATATGATAAGAAAGATATTCTAAAGGATTTCTCGGCCGTTTTTCCGGAGCAAAGCACGACTGTCATCATGGGTGCTTCCGGATGCGGGAAAACGACGCTTCTTCATCTGCTTCTCAATCTGTTGCATCCGGTATCGGGAACGATTTCCGGCGTGCCTGATAGAATAAGCGTTGTTTTTCAAGAAGACCGTCTGTGTGAGGATTTCTCGGCAGTCGAGAATGTTCGGTTGGTTCTGCGTAAGTACAGAGACAATGACATCGAAGAAAGCTTAAGACAAATCGGGTTGGGTGACAGTCTTCATATGCCGGTTTCACAGCTTAGCGGAGGTATGCGCCGGCGTGTTGCGATCGTCAGGGCTATCCTGGCTGAGAGTGATTTGATACTGCTTGATGAACCCTTCAAGGGGCTGGACGCAAATACCAAGACCGTTGTCATTCGTTATCTTCAGCAAAAGACAAAGGGGAAAACGGTGGTTCTTGTAACGCATGATGAAGAGGAAGCCTCGCTGCTCGCAGACAAGGTTATCCATTTTTAGGAGAACCCATGCTTGCGAAGCCTGCTACCTATAAATACAAATTATTGACTTTCGCTGGACAGCCTTTTTTTGAGAAAGAAATGGAGAGCCCTCGCAATCGAGGCTCCAATGATGGTACAAACGACGGCTTCAATTAAAGCGTTCATCGTGATCAGACTTATAGCGAGCGTTGTGATCGTACTGCCGGCAAACTCCAGGTTTCCAAAGAAGAGCACCAGCGCGCCTAAGAAGAGAAAAGTGTTTAGCGCCGAACCCAGGAACGCTGTCAGCGCATAAACATATACTTCTGCTTTGTTGCGTTTGGCAAAAGCCTGGAAAACGAGTCCGACGATTAGTCCCATCAGGACGCGTGGAACGACACAAAGGATGAATGTGTAGATTGGATTTTGTGAAAGGAGAAAGGCGCCGAAGGGATCCATTCCAAAGCACTGATAGAAGCTGGTCAATCCAAACACGGCACCGATAATCGCTCCGCTTGCGGGTCCGACTGCGATCGCTGCAATGACGACAGGAATGGTGAGAAGCGTCAGGGAAACGGCACCAATTTTCAGATAGCCGATGGGGGTAAGTGCCAGTACCAGTAAAATGGCGGCGAGAATAGCCGTCTGTACCAGCCAGAGAGTTTTCTTCGATCTTGTTTGCATAAAGAACTCCTTTGCTGTCGCCCCTTATGTTACGGGTGCAACGCTTTTTATTCATAAAAGCATAAATGCCTTTACTCAGGATCTGTTCCGGCTGTTCAGCGAATAGATTCGCATCAAGCCTGTTAATGTAAGGTGCGGCTCGGTTACTATCTTTCCGCTTCTCTTCGAATACGGAAGAATTTTACCGGTAAGCTCACCGGTTGCAATCACTTTCAGGTCATCAGTATCCCATGCTTCGGCGATTCGGTCAAGAAGTCCGTCGATCATCGCGGCATGTCCATACACGATACCGCTTGTCATAGAGTCGTTCGTGTTTTTACCTAGAAGGTCACGCGGCGTATCGACAGCGATTCTGGGAAGCTCGGCGGTCTGTAGACTCAACGCGCTCAAGGCTGATACGGCACCGGGGCATATTATGACTCCGCATAATTCACCCTTTTGATCAATTCCCGTCAGTGTTGTAGCCGTACCGAGATCCAGAATGACAAATGGTGGTTTGATCAGAGCGATACTGGCGACAGCGTTGGCAACAAGATCACCACCCAGCTGGGCAGGAAAGTCGGTTTTGAGGGATAACCCGGTCTTGACGCCGGGGCCCAACATCAATGGAAGCACACCAGTGAGCTTTTCAATCGCGCGACGCAGGACGTCATTTAATGGTCGGACTACAGAGGAAATGATTGCTCCATCAATGTCGAGGCACGAGATCCCGTTCATCGTGAGCATGCCGGATAACAGGATCGCATACTCGTCGATGCTTCTGCCTTCATTGGTGGCAACCTGTGCTTCCATGACCAACTCGTTCCCGGAAAAAACCCCAAAAGAAATAAACGTGTTTTCGATACTGACAGTTAAAAGCATGTGACCCTCACCTGACATTTGATATGTCAACATATACGAATCCCTTGAGTCATGATCAATCAGATTTGATCCGGAAAAACATCGGAATATGTTATTTCGCGCAGGCGGGATGCGCAATACAGACACTTCAAGTGGAGGTAACCGGTGGGAGATGTCTCGCGGCCGCACTTGGGACAAGTAACTTTCCGAGCCTCCTCGTTCCGTTTGTGATTTTCTCGATTGGCGATCAGGGTTTTCTTTGTCTCCTCATATTGTGAAACGGAGATATCTCCGTTGACGGAAACGTAGTGCCAAACAACGGACAATAGAGAATAGGGATAGAAAAAGCAGGTATCCGCACGGGAAACATCGATAGGCTTTGACAGCATAACCCCGACAAAGTCACTGGGTGTTATCGCAAGCTGTTCGGAGAGCAGATCAAAAACAGACAGAAGAATAAGATAGGTCAGGCGATAGCGCTCGTCCAACTGCTGACAGGCAAAATAAAGCTGCTGTGCCTTTGTGTTCAGGCGGGTATTCTCGCTGCTGTTCTGCGCCTTCTGGGCTTTGCCGGGCTGAAGGGGGCTGGCGTAGGTATAGGAAGCTGATATAGAAACACCGAGGATATCAATATCAGCCATCCCCATCTGGGGAGGAATAAACAACGGAGTTATGTCCTTAATTTCATCCGGCTTTGGCAGAGGCAGCAATTCACCGCAGTAATAACAATTTTTACGGATGCCAGAAGGCCCAAAGGAGGATGGTCTTCTGCATTTATCACATTTCAGGACCAATCCCTCGTTGGTGAGCTTCAAGATAGGAAGATTCGCTTCAGCACGCTTCAACAAGTAATCATCGGTAACACGAAAAAGATCTCTGGCAAGAAGCCAAACGGTCTCAAGGTCAAGGTATAGATCCTTTAATCCGTCTTCCAACGCCTTAACACTGTCATCGCGCAAATCTTCCGCCTCTGCAGACTTTGTGAGGTTGACTTCACTTCCTTTTAAATGCTTATGATAATCGTGCATATTCTACCCCTTTCAAAACTCAGCTCAGTATGTAACATAACAATATCACAGGAAGAAAATTAGGTACAGAATTTTTGATGATTCCATACCAACACTACTTTCGGCTTCGCGCAACATTTGCATCATCGTGTTTTCAGAGAGCGTCCTTTTGCGATTTCTCAGAAAAAGATCTGGTCATCTTCTCGTAGGTCAGCAAGGCTTCGAGTCCTTTGTCTGATGCCTGATAGCATCCATTTTCAAGGCGGGAAAACCAGTGATAGAAATTGGAGCGAAGAGCAGGACCAGTTTTTTTCGAATCCCCACCCAAAGCCCGAAGTTCCTTGGGCGTCAATGGACCATGCTTTTGCAAAAGAAAGACAAGATAAAGAGAGATTTCCCGGTAAGCCGTCATCAGAGGAACACCCCGACTCCCTCCGATATTCAGATCGATTCTGCGTCCTCCGATTTCCTTCTCCAAGGATTGTCGCTTGCGTTTGTTGGCTCTGGGGGCTGAAACGGGCTTTGGCTCCTGAGCAACCTCGACAAAAAAGTGACCGCTTGTCTGACTGACAAGGAGAAGTCCGAGTCCCAGTCTGGAAAGGACACGCAACTTTGACCGGAAGCTCTTATTCAGCCTGAAGCTGTCCGGTTTTGGAATCGCTACGTAAACGAAATCCGCATAGCTTTGACGTTCGATCGCCTGCTCAAGAAGATCAAAGGACAAATGCCGCTTCATTTCGACAATCACCATCTGATCGTCTTTTTTGGAGACCAAATCACATGTTCTGGCTTCGGCATAGACGGTAAACCCGCAAGCTTCCATATGTAAGCGAAGCGGCTCATACATATCTTTCTCGTAACGAATCACATCCATCCGATCAGAGGCCTCCCTGAGTAAGTAAAAGTACATTCATTATAGCAGAAGTATAGTGAGTACATTCTCTTCTGACTCGATGAATCCGCCTGAAAAGAGTCCGGTTGAGTTTTCTTTCCATGAGGTGTAAAATTCGTCTTGTTTAATAAAAGTGGTAGGTGCCGGATAAGCGATCTTAAAATCGAATATGCGGTGAGAAGGGTTGATGAGAATGGTTATTACGGATTTTCTGGAAAAGAACGCAAAGCTGTATCCAAGAGAGACTTGTTTAGTAGAGATCAACCCGTCCAATCAACCTGACCACACGGTTACATGGCGTGAATATAATTTGATCGAAACAACATCCCGGGATGTCTACCGGCGCGAAATGACATGGAAAGAGTTTGATGTTCGCGCGAACCGATTTGCTAATCTTCTTCTGACCCGCGGGATCAAAAAGGGAGACAAAGTAGCAATTCTTTTGATGAATTGTCTTGAGTGGCTTCCTATCTATTTTGGAATACTGAAGACAGGCGCTCTGGCTGTGCCTATGAATTATCGATATACTGCGGAAGAAATCGAGTATTGTTTGACGTTATCCGAGGCGAATACACTGATCTTCGGGCCAGAGTTTATCGGTCGTGTTGAACAGGTTTTCGACCGGTTACATCATGTAAAGACCGTTTTCTTCGTTGGTGAAGATACGCCGTCCTTTGCAGATAGTTACGATCGGCTGGAGACATATTGTTCATCCTCTGCTCCGGCAGTGCATCTGTCTCCGGAACAGGATGCGGCTATTTATTTCTCCTCCGGTACGACCGGATTCCCGAAGGCGATTCTTCATTCGCACGATGCACTGGTTTCCTCCTGCGTCACGGAGCAGAAACATCACAATCAAACTCGCGAGGACTGTTTCCTTTGCATTCCGCCTTTATACCATACAGGTGCAAAAATGCATTGGTTTGGCAGTTTGCTTGCCGGAAGCAAAGCGGTTCTGCTTCGCGGTGTTAAGCCGGAATGGGTTTTGCAGGCGATATCGGAGGAGAAGGCAACAATCGTATGGCTTCTTGTTCCGTGGGTACAGGACATTCTTGATGCGATTGAAAGAGGCGATATCAAGCTTGAGGACTATCGACTGGATCAGTTGCGCCTGATGCATATCGGAGCTCAGCCCGTCCCGCCGAGTCTGGTGAAACGATGGAAGCGGATCTTTCCTCATCATCAATATGATACGAATTATGGCTTGAGTGAATCCATCGGCCCGGGTGCCGTGCATTTAGGGGTGGAGAATATTCATAAGGTCGGCGCGATAGGAAAGGCCGGATACCTTTGGGAGACCCAAATTGTTGACGAGAACGGCAAACCGGTTCCTCCCGGAAGCGTAGGAGAATTGTTGCTAAAAGGCCCCGGTGTGATGAAGTGCTACTTCAATAATCCCAAGGCGACCCAAGAAGTCCTCAAGAACGGCTGGCTTTACACCGGAGATATGGCGAAGACGGATGAGGATGGCTTTATCTATCTGGTCGACCGGAAGAAGGACGTGATCATAACCGGCGGTGAGAATATATATCCGGTACAGATTGAAGATTTTTTGCGTGCCCATTCCTCCGTCAAGGATGTTGCGGTTATCGGACTCCCGGACGAAAGATTAGGCGAGGTTGCTGCCGCTGTTATCGAGGTAAAGGATGGCGCAACACTTACCGAAGAAGAGATCAATAATTTCTGTCTGGACCTTCCGAGATATAAACGTCCGCATAAGATTATTTTTGCACAGGTTCCAAGAAATCCGACCGGCAAAATAGAGAAGCCGAAGCTCCGCGACATGTATTGCGGAAGTCGTTTGGTCGAGGCACAGACCACGCACTGAAGTATCTGGAATCCTTTAACTGATCGGATAAGAAGGATCAATTGATTAACGTTTCGTGAATTCAACAGGAGAGGAGGGCTCCGGTTGGTATTCACGGGCGTTCTTCTGATATACTGATTGTAATTTATTATCTCAAATCCTTTTTTTGATTAGAACGGGAAAAGATACAGATATTCGGGACATTTTTCGGATTGCAAGGGAGCTTGACATGAAAGAAATGACAAAGCGTGTGATCATGACGATCGTCGGAGTATCTGCAAGCGGTGCAAGTGTCGGATTGTTTGATTACTCCGCATTTGGAATGGACCCGTTTCAGGTGTTGTCGCATGGAATTGCGGAGCATTTTCCTTCAATAGGATTCGGGACTCTCTATATGATTATCAATCTGATCATGCTTGTTGGCATCTTTTTTATCGATAAGAAGAAGATCGGAATCGGCACCTTCATTAATATTTTTCTTCTCGGTTATGTTGTGGAATTTTCTTCGAAAATAGCTGCGGAGTTCTTGCCTCCGAATCTGTTCTGGCTTCGTATCGTAATATTTGCTGTGGCAATACTGATCCTTTGTATCGGTTCTTCTCTGTATTTCACCGGAGATCTTGGTGTGTCCACATACGATGCGGTTGCATTGATCCTGGCGGAACGTACGCCCGTGAAATTTCAATATCTCCGGATTGGCACCGACTTCATCTGTACTATCTTCGGCGTTCTTCTTGGAGCGCTCGCCGGCGTGGGAACGATTATCCTGGCTCTGGGAATGGGACCGATCATAACTTTTTTCAAGCATGTACTAGCTATGCCTATGCGTTACGGACGTGTGCGCGCGAAAGAACTGATTGCCCAGGAGAAATCGAAGAAGATGCTTCATCACCAGGAGAAGAATTAAGAGGTTATATTTTCGATACCGGAACGTGCCGTATTCATTTGCCGGGAATCTTGCGGATGTGGTAGGCGGACTTTCTGGGGATTCGTACCATAGACTTCGCGAAACATACGCAGAAAAACCTTATAATTCGTGATGCCGTTTTTTTCGAGAAGCGAAGAAAACGACCTATAATTTGGACAACATCCTGTCTTGGGATTCGCAACAGAAAGAGATACAATGAGAGTAATGGGAGCGCGTAGGAGGATATATACATGGTGTTGGATTGGAATCAATATCTTGAGACCGCAAGACGTACCGTTGCAGAGGGTGTTGTCCTTCTTCGCAATGAGAATCAAGTTCTTCCGTTGCCTAAGGGAACCAGGGCGGCAGTGTTTGGCAGGATCCAGTCACATTATTATAAGAGCGGTACCGGATCAGGCGGCATGGTCAATGTGTCGAAGGTGGTCGGAATTCTCGATGCACTCATCCAGTGCCCGGATATTTCAGTTCATCAGAAGCTTTTGTCAACGTATACCGAGTGGGAGAATGTAAACCCTTACAATGTTGGCATCGGCTGGGGCAGTGAGCCCTGGTCCCAGGAGGAAATGCCGCTGAACGAGGACTTGGTCCGTGAGGTCGAGACAGAATCAGATGTCGCGATTATCATTATCGGACGTACTGCCGGAGAAGAAATCGACAACCGCAATGCACCAGGAGCTTATCTCCTGTCCGAACAGGAAGAGGAGATGCTTCGGAAAGTATGCGGAATATTCCCGCGTGTTGTTGTTCTGTTAAACGTAGGCAATATCATTGATATGTCTTTTGTCGACAAGTACAAGCCGGAATCCGTTCTGTATGTTTGGCAGGGCGGAATGGTAGGCGGCCTTGGGGTTGTGGATGTCTTGACCGGCGCAGTCTCTCCTTCGGGAAAACTTCCGGATACCATCGCTAAGAGCATTACTGATTTCCCATCTGATTCTAATTTTGGGGATCCGGTCCGGAATTTTTATGCGGAAGATATTTATGTCGGCTATCGTTTTTTTGAAACATTTGCCCCGCATAAAGTTCTTTTTCCCTTTGGCTTCGGTCTTTCCTATACAACATTCTCCCTCCAAATCCTAGGATATGAAACAGTATCCTCCGATGTGCACTGGGTACGGGTCACGGTAAAAAACACAGGCTCTGTCTCCGGGAAGGAAGTCGTTCAGATTTATCTGGAAGCCCCTCAAGGTTTGCTGGGCAAAGCGAAAAGGAGCTTGATTGCTTTTCAAAAGACGGATGAGTTAGAACCCGGGGAGGAGCAGCTCCTGACGATTCCCTATACGAGTTATTCGATGGCCTCGTACGATGACTCGGGAATCACCGGCAATAAATCCTGCTATGTTCTTGAGGCCGGTGAGTATAAGCTTCACGTTGGGACATCGGTCCGCAATACAAAGGAGATTGTCGCTCACATCATACCGGAACTGCGTGTGGTTGAGACGTTGACGCAGGCATTAGCTCCTGACACTTCATTTTCGCGTTTACGCGCAGTTTTTAATCCGGACAACAAGGTTGTTCAAGGAACTGAGCCAGTCCCTCTCTCTGACGAAGAGGAGACGGTCAAGAGGCTACGTAACTTGCCGCAGGAAATCCCTTATACCGGCGATGCGGGATATAAGCTGGCCGACGTATATGAGGGCAGGGCAGATATCAAAGATTTTGTTGCGCAATTGTCAGACTATGATCTGGCATGCATTATCCGGGGCGAAGGTATGGGAAGTCCGAAGGTCACACCTGGTACGGCCTCAGCTTTCGGCGGCGTATCCCCTCATTTGAAGGAATTGGGAATCCCTTGCGCCTGCTGCGCCGACGGACCGTCAGGGATTCGTATCGACACGGGTACCAAGGCTTTTAGCCTTCCGAACGGTACATTGATTGCCTCTACCTTCAGCACGGTTCTGGCCGAACGGCTTTTCGAGCTCCTCGGTTATGAAATGGAGAAGAATAAGGTCGATAATCTTCTTGGTCCGGGAATGAATATTCACAGGCATCCTTTGAACGGAAGAAATTTCGAGTACTTTTCTGAGGACCCGGTGTTAACGGGCGGATTGGCTTCCGCTGAGCTTAGAGGACTGCGCAAAGCAGGTGTTACCGGTACGCTCAAGCATTTCTGCGGAAATAATCAAGAAACACATCGCCATGAGGTCGATTCAGTGATCTCAGAACGTGCGCTTCGTGAGATTTACCTGAAGGGCTTTGAAATTGCTGTTAAGGAAGGCAAGGCTTCCTCCATTATGACGACATATGGATCTGTCAACGGAGTATGGACAGCCGGCCGCTATGATTTGAACACGACCATCCTTCGTGAAGAGTGGGGCTTCTCCGGCATTGTAATGACTGACTGGTGGGCGAACATCAACGAGAAGGGAAATCCGCCGGATAAGAAGAATTTTGCGGCAATGGTACGTTCGCAGAACGATCTGTATATGGTCTGCTCTGACTCTTCGACAAACAGCATGGGAGAGAACACCGAGGAGGCTCTTCAGGACGGTCGCCTGACCCGGGCTGAGTTGCAGCGCAGTGCTTTGAATATCTGCCGTTTCCTTATGGGCAGTTCAGCCTATTTACGTGCAATCGGGCAATCGTTCCCTGTGGAGATTATCAATCGGGAAGAAGATGCCGAGGATGTTGTTCCGGAAGATGTTGAATATTTTCCGGTCAAGGACGGCTCTGTTCTTGATTTTTCCAGGATTGACACGACGAAGGGCTCAAGTTATACCTTTTCACTCGATGTACAAGAGTTCGGCGCATATTACTTTCACCTGACAGCAAAATCGGATCTTGGAGAGCTTGCGCAGATTCCCGTCACGGTATTCAGCCGGAGCACCCCGAATGCCGTACTGACATTCAATGGTACCGGAGGAGAATGGGTTACAAAATCGGCGAAGATTTTACTTGCAACCAAGTATATGATGATTAGACTATACTTTGGTGCGGATGGATTGAAGCTCCGAGATTTGACTCTGTCGTTTGAGAAGGAAATTTCTCATGACATTGACATCAAAGAATACATAATCTGATTTCCGTTTCTCTATGAATACTGCTGCAGGACGAGCGACTGAAGTTCGTTTTGCGGCAGTTTTTTGTCCGGGATACAGTGGAGCTCATTTATGTCAGGTAGGAAGATAACAGTAAACGTACTATAATGTCAAAGGATAGAAATCTATTTGACCTGACGAAGGGGGGAAGATTTGTGGAGAGAGAGGAGTGGATCCGGTTCTGTCTCTCGTACGGAGATGTTTATGAGGACTATCCGTTCAATTCAATCGATGACCCGGACGCATGGACAGTCATGCGCCACTCAAAGAACGCCAGATCGTTTGTATTTCTCTATCAGAGGAACGGCCTATGCCTGAACGTGAAATGCGACCCACTGCGAGCGGACTTTTTGCGCGAACACTATCAAGCGATCATACCTGCCTTTCATATGAATAAGAAACACTGGAACACGATCATAACAGACCGGGACGTACCCGATGAAGAAATTAAGAACCTGATTGATCACAGCTTTGATCTGACAAGGCCCAAGATCTCCAAGAAGCCCACTGAATGTTCAGGCTAAATTATTACCCGAAATACAAGGAGGATGCAAAGATGCTGTCAGAAACAAATTCCGAGTTACAAAAGGTCATCGAAAAGCAGAACCGTCTGATTCGCTTTCAGTCCCTGGTCCAGTCTTTGATTTTGGTGTTTCTGATTGGCATTGTCGTTGTCGGCGGTATTATATATTTTCGAGTCAAGGAAACATTAACCACCGTGGAGGTTAAAATTGCCGAAGTAGATACGGAGTCCTTGAATCGTTCCATCGCAGCGCTTGATCAGGCATCCGCAAATCTTGAGGGCCTTGACGCAGTAGCCATTAATGATTCTGTAACGTCTTTGAACGATGCTGCAGATAATTTAAGCAAGATCGACACGGAACAAATGAATGAAATGACCGAGTCACTCAATAATTCAGCAAAATCTCTTGAAGAGGTCACGGACGGACTGTCGAATCTGTTTGGGTAATCTATACTGCTATGTGAAAAGCATGGTATAGAACCCTGAGTAGATTTGTTTTTCAGTATCCATAAAAGAGATACTTTTTAGCACCATTCTCTTATACTTTCAACAAGACGATATGATAAAGTATGAGATAGAAGTGCTGAGATGACGTCGGAGACTTTTCGAAAATCGGAAAGATGTAGATGACGAGTTTACATTATGTTCAGCAAGCAGGAGGTTTATATGATTCAGAATCCAGTTCTTACCGGCTTTCATCCGGATCCGTCCATGATATGTGTAGACGGAACCTTTTATGTCGCGAATTCGACATTCGAGTATTTTCCCGGAGTACGGATCAGTGCGTCGAAGGATCTTGCCAACTGGGAGTGCGTCAGTACACCGCTTTCCGAGACAAGATATTTGAACATGGCCGGTAATGTTTATTCCGGCGGTATTTGGGCGCCATGCTTGTCGTATTCTGATGGAATCTTCTATCTGGTCTATACGGACGTGAAGTCATGGAAAGTCTATCCCTTCAAGGATGCTCATAATTATGTCGTTACGGCACGCGATATCAACGGCCCCTGGTCGGAGCCTGTTTACATGAACAGCATTGGATTTGACACCTCGCTCCTTCATGATGATGACGGCCGTAAGTATTTCCTCAACATGGAGTGGGATTATCGTCGTCCGGGTGAAGAGACCTTTGCGGGCATACTGATCTCCGAGGTTGATCCCGTTTCACTGAAGTTCATCGGCGAACCGAAGAAGGTTTTTGAGGGGACGGACAGAGGCTTGGTCGAGGGACCGCATATTTACAAGAAAGACGGGTGGTATTACTTGCTCACGGCCGAGGGCGGCACATTCTACGAGCATGCCGCAACCGTAGCCCGATCCAGAAGTCTTTTCGGTCCTTATGAAGTCCATCCGAATAAGCACATCTGCTCGGCGATGGGCCATCCGGATCATCCGATCCAGAAGACGGGTCACACCAGCTGGTGCCAGGGTCCCGACGGAAGATGGTTCTTGGCTTTCCTATGCGGAAGACCAGTGGATGGAAAGAATTGTATCCTTGGACGCGAGACCGGGATCAATGAGCTGGTTTGGATCAATGATTGGCCGTATTTGAAGAATGAGACGCTACTGGTAGATGAGTATTTCGAGGGTTACGGAGAGAAGCGCCTACAGGAGTTCAATCCTGTCATATTTGGAACGCCGGAGTTCTATCGGAACTTCAATAGTTTGCGTGTTGCCACAAAGCATCAGATCGGGCCGGATAACACGCTTCGTATTTTCGGGGGAGAATCCATATATTCGAATCAAAATCAATCCATGTTCGTAAGACGACAGACGGATTATGACTTTGAGGTTACGACCTGTATTGAATTGCCCTTCCATCGTTATCAACAATTTGCCGGCCTTCTTTACCGCTATGACGAGGAGCACCAATTCCTGCTCAAGCTTTCCTACAACGAGAAGATTGGTAAACAAACCCTCGGGATATTTGCCGTCATTGACTGGATCTTTTCCAATCCGCTGGGAGATCAGGAAATTGCCATTGATGGTGACAAAATCTGGATGCGTTTGACAGGTCACGGAGCTGCGGCGAGGTTTTCTTATTCCCTGGATGGCGAGAGCTTCATTGCACTGGATTATGAAATAGATTCGACAATACTTTCAGATGACCACGTTTTCGGGTTTACCGGTGCGTATGTCGGTATGGCCGCCTTTGATCTGTACGATCACACAAGCTTTGCGGACTTTTCCTACTTCAAATACGAAGCCCTATAAGCAAAGACAATAACCAGACCAAACAGAAGAACCTCGAGGCATGCATGCGTCGGGGTTCTCTTATTGGTGTGCCATAAATCCGTTTCGCGCCTCTAGTCATAGGAATTGGATCCTAAACACATATTCTCTCATTGATCACCTACTAAACCTAGAAAATCAACAAAATAGTATGTATGTGAGTGTGCAACGCTTCTATTTCTGTGCAATGATTACCATCAAGATTCTTCGGAATCTGCCATTTGGTATGTATAACTATGTGGTGCCCCCGGGTTTCTTTTCGTTGGAACATATTATAATGAAGAGCACTCTCAAAAGAATACGAAAAGTCTTTAAGCGCAGCAAATCAAACAGGAATCCCTTTAATGGACAAGCTAAACCGTCAAATGGCTACAGTATTTACCCACGCAAGAAGGCGATACCACCACAAATGCCAAACCGTCAATTACTGTTGAGGCAATAATGAAAGTGAAAAGGCAGCGCCTTTAGACGCTGACAAGTAAGAAGTGCTTTTGCACTGGAGCAAACCATGCGTTTTACGGGTAGTTTTGATGGACCTGGAGCAAACCGCTCGTCTGACGGGGAAGTGATTTAAGAAAAAGATAAGAAAAACTGCATCAAAAGTGAATGGACGCCTCTTATCATATGACTCATGTGATAAGGAGGTTCCCGTATGGCTATTATTGATTTGGTGCTTTTCATATTAGTATTTGGCGTTCTCCTGTTTGTAATCGTCGCGAAAATCAAAAAGATTGCGTTTCGCGCTGATATTTGGATCTATCTGGCTCCGCTCCTGTTCTCCGTAATTCACTTGCTTGTATGCGGACTCAACTATTTTTTGATACCTGTTATGGTCTCGACAGTATTCATTTTACTTCTGCATCCGGCAAGAAAACGCTGGTTTGCATTCATTCCAGCAGCCCTTGTGTCCCTTGTTCTTGCTGCGGCGTCGATTGCAATTCCAGCATCTGAAAATATGCAGAATTATGCTTCGTTATCTTATGTTGAGTCCTTTAATAAGCTGAATTCGTATTTTGAACAGGTATATCCACTGGCAGATCATAAAAAGATTGATTTTGAGAGCAAGTATGAGGAGTATCTTCCTCTGTTTGAAGCGTCGCAAAGGAATAACGATAAGAAAGCGTATTATCAAGCTCTTAACGCCTATTTCGAATCCTTTTCGGACGCTCATATTGCCGTTGCACCGGCCGATGCATTCCTTGGCCTTAGCTTCTCAGCGGGCGAATTTGTCGGCTGGCGTAAATCGGATTTTGGAGGAGATCTGGGATTCTCCGCAATCTATACCGATGATGGCCGTTCATTAGCTGTAGCTGTTGATGAAAACAGCAATGCATATTCGGCTGGTCTTCGGGATGGAGATGAGATCATAACCTATAACGGATTCAAAACGCAGGGTGTGGCCTCTGAGATTCCGATGAATTTCGCCCCGCAAGGATCGGCTGATACGGATAATCGACTGATTCTTCAACATATGATGCTTGGCAGATGCCCTGTCGGGAAAAGCGTGACGATCACATTCTCAAATCTTGACGGCAACCTGACGGAGACGACCCTGATTGCCGTAGAAAAAGATTTTGATGCCTTGAATGAGACATTTGATACTGTGCTTCGGGCTGAACCGGAGACGGTCGAAGATCTGTACTCCTTTAATCTTTTAGAAAACCAGACGGCATATATGCGTATCGCAACCATGCAATATGAGAACGAAGAGGCCATCCTCACGCAAATCGAAAAGGATCTCGCTTCATTTGCCCTCACGGACGGAGAGGATCTAATTATTGATCTGCGACAGAATGGCGGAGGAGAGGATACCTTCGGTGCCAAGCTGAAGGGCCTTTTCACGGATCATGAGGACTTCTATTTAACAGCGTGCGTATTGGAGCAACAGACCAAACAGCTCAAGGCAATGAATACAATTACCGTTGAGCCGAAGACTGCAGGTTTTAACGGCCGGATCATTATTCTGGTGAACGCGGGAAGTGCCAGTGCCGCCGAAGGCTTTGCGTATAACATGGGAGAACTCCCCAATGTAGCCATCGCAGGTATGATGGGCTCCAATGGAAGTTTTGGCACAATTAATGACGGGTTTGTTCTTCTTCCAGACAACCTTGTTCTGATTTTTCCCTCGATCGCATGTGTTGATGAAAATGGGCTCGTTATGATAGATACAGATGCCTCTGGTTATGGCGGAGTTAAACCGGAAATAAAGATTCCGCTGGATGATGCTGCCATTGAATCACTTTTTTCACAACATATCGACTATGAGTTGAATTATGTTCTTGATTATCTCAAGACAACGAAAACAGAAGAATAAGGTATGCGAAAAGCGTCTACCGATCTCCTGTTTTCAGAATGGAAGCGTCCTGAAATGAATCGGCAGCCGGAAAAGGACCATCCCGATCTCTTTTGATCCCTAGAGAACGGCTTGGAACAGGAGAGAAAGCAATACGGTGATAATGCCGGTCAGCCCGATCGCAGCTCCGCTGGCGGCACCTTCGGTTTCTCCGAGCTCAAGTGCCTTAGAAGTTCCGCCTGCGTGACTTGATGTTCCGATACCGATTCCAGCAGCGATCGGCTCCCGAATGCCGAAAATGCGAATAAGAACTGGTGAGAGCGTTGCACCCAGGATTCCTGTCAGCACGACTGCGGCGACAGAAATCGATGTATTGCCGCCAAGGCTCTCTGAAACCGCGATTGCAAAGGGTGTCGTAACCGACTTGGGAAGGAGAGATATTAGCATTTCCTGGTCAAGCCCGAATAACTTGCTCATTAAATACACGCTCCCCATCGCGGTTGCCGCTCCGACAATGGTCCCGCATAAAACGGGGAAAGCATATTTCTTTAATAGAGGAAGCTGATCGTACATGGCCACGGCAAGGCATGCCGTCGCGGGGCTCAGAAAGAGAGTGATCAATTGACCGCCATGCTGATAGGAGGTGAGAGGAATGCCAGTAATCAAAAGAAAGGAAATACATAAGATGACCGAAGTAAACAGAGGGTTCAACAGGGCAATTCGCTTCTTATTGTACAGATAGCAGCAGAGAACATAGGCAGATAGAGACAAACAGATCCCAAAAAGGGGAGTGGTGAAAAAATCACTCATGACTTCTTTCCTCCCTGATCAGAAGAGTTAAAACGCTTTTGCAGACGGATTACTATCTGAACTGTCCAGGCGGCTGACGCAAAGGTCAGAACGGTAGAAACAATCACAATGATGAGAAACGGGATCATGTTCTTCTTCAGGATGTCCAGACTGGACAGAATACCAACGCCCGGGGGAATCAGGAAAAATGCCATGTTTTTCATAAGGAATTCCGCTGTCGGGCGAATTTTATCAACCTTGAGCAAACGTGTTATCAACAGTACAAAGAGAAGAATCATGCTGATGACGGTTCCCGGAAAAGCAAACGGAAGAAGCGAAGAAATTCCTTCTCCCAGAAGGCAGATTCCAAAGATAACAGCAAGTTGTGTAATAATCTTCATAGAAAACTCCGGTTCTTAAAACTGATATGAATAGATAGTATAAGAGATTCGGATGACAGACAACGGCCAATTGGAAGAATTCTACGAAGTAGTCAGAAAACAACTGTTTCGGTTGTCATTTCTTGGGATATTGAACACTCCGGCTCTGGTTTGGAAAAATCATCATACAACTCATAACGGTTGCGGCCGTTTCCCTTCGCCTTATACAACGAAATATCTGCGTTCTTCAAGAGCTCATGCATATCTGTTCCATCTCGCGGATAAACAGCAATCCCGATGCTGAGGGTGAGCAGATGATCGGCTTCCTCAATGAACAGAGGGTCATGAAAGGAATCCAGTAATTTTGCAGCAGTAATTCTGGCACCGTCTTCGTTCGCGATTTCCGATAAGAGGACGACAAACTCATCCCCTCCAAACCGGCTGACGATATCTCCTCGTCGCAGCATAGAACACATTTTTCTTGCTGCTTCGACTAACACGAGATCTCCATAATCATGCCCAAAGGTATCATTAATATATTTGAAATGATCAATATCAATGGAAAGAATGGAAAAGTTCTTCTTGTATCGATCAGCGAAAGCCTTGCAGATACGGAAGTGACTGTAGAATAAATCTCGATTCGGCAAGCCGGTCAATGAATCATGTGTTGCTCTTTGCTCGAGCTCTGCCCGGATGCGGGTGAGCTCCGATATGTCGTTAAAGGTCGCTAGCAGACATTTTTCTTCCATGATTACAATCGGTTCCAAAGACAATAGGGCGGTAAATATCTCTCCGGATTTTTTTGCATGGGAACCTCTATGTTTCGGAACACTTGGCCGCTATTCACTTTCTCAATCGACAGACGGCGATCCTCCTCGGAAACCCAGAGATGAATGGAATGTGTCGATTGACCTAATAATTCGTCATGTGGGTAACCGGTTATTTTCGAAAAGGCTTCGTTCATGTCATAAATAGTTCCATCGATTGATTTTGTCAAAAGTACGGCGTCCGGCGAAGAATGAAAGATGGTCGAGAACTTTTTTTCCTGCATTTTGGCATCGTCCAGCAAACGCCTGTTCACCATGAGAATAATGCTCAGCAGAAGGGCAACGACTAATCCGTAATAAACGATTTGATTGAGAGCGGCAAAGGATTGAACGAAAGCATTCCCGCCTTCCATCAGAAAGAAGGTGAGGATGGTAAAGACTCGACCAACGCTGATAGCAAAACCAAGCAAAAGCACCCAGCCGGCCACTCGAGCCGATTGACTTCTCCTAGTGTTTGTATCAACGAGGAAAAGAGCCCCGCCCTGAATCGTATATATTGCTGTCACAGAGGAAAAGAGGATATCTCTAACGACCTGCAAATCCTGAACAAATGTAAAATAATAAAGGATGGCTACGATGGGAATAAGCAGGAGGTAGTTATAAAAACGGAAGAACTTCTTGTCTACAAAACGAATAAATCCTTCAATAAAGACCGCATTCCCGAGGAGGATCAGCGAGATCGCGATGACAGTGAACGGTGAGAAGAGGAGTTGCTCACGAAGGTAAAGGAAAAGAAATCCACAGGTCTGAATCATCATACCTGTAAGCCAGAACTCAGTGCCTTTGACTCTCTTGCGCACGTTGAAACAGACAAACGCCAGGGCGCCCGAACCAATCAGATTCGTATAAAAAAACAGAAAGGCAATTGTTTTCAGATCGAATCCCATGCATTCTACCTCGAATCGGTTTGATATGCACCTTTGATTAAAAACTATCATGTTTTTAACATAGCGTCAAACGATTCATGCGCATGGATCGACTATTCTTCAAAAACGATGTCTGTCAAATATCATCCTGTATGATGCCGTCCTTCGAAAAGCCCCCGTTATTCCATCCGTATTGTCCATCCGGCAAAAGATCCTGCCCCGAACCAAGCTCTATACCTCTTCCGATAATCTTGCTACCGTAACGCGTGCGCAGCGTGTCAATCGTCCGCTCAATCATAAGGTGGCGGTCTGCACGGTAATCCGGATCAAAGAAGGAAATCTGCCGGGGAACGCCCGATGGAGCGACCTGCGTCGCACGTACACCAATACTGCGGACCGGTCTCTCCCAGGAATAATTTCTGCGGAATAGATCCATGGCAACTCGTGCAATCTCTCCTGAGTAATCTGTATGGGATGAAAGTCTTTGCTGACGCTCGAAAATGTGCAGCTCGGAATCACGGACATGGATCTGGACCGTGCCTCCGACGAGACCGTATAGGCGCAGACGTGTGGCAACCTGATCCGAAAGCATCACCACCGTCTTCCAGACATCCTCGCCGCACACCATATCCCGAGATGTTGTCGCGCTGTTGCCGACGGACTTAATAATCCGCTGCTCAGAGATTCGGCTTACAGGGGATCGATCCAGACCATTGGCGCTGATCCACAAGGATTCACCGTTCTTGCCGAAGCATTTGCGAACGTAATCGTACGGGAGATTTGCAAGACTTCCAATTGTCTTGATGTTGATGCGGCTCAACCGGTTCGCCGTTTTCCGACCGACAAATAGAAGATCGGAAACGGGAAGCGGCCAGACGACGCTTCGATAATTCTCGCGAGAGATCCAGGTCGTCGCATCCGGCTTCTTATAATCCGACCCAAGCTTGGCGAAAACTTTATTGAAGCTCGCACCAACAGAGCAAGTGAGCCCGAGCTCCTCACGCACTCGCTGTCGGAGTTCGTCAGCCAGAGTAACAGGATCCTGGACTCCGGCGATATCCGTGACATCAAGCCAACACTCATCCATCCCATACGGTTCAACACGGTCTGTGTACTGGCAGTACATATCAAAAGCCTTCTGAGAGTAATACTGGTAGCGCTGATAATGTGCGGGAACGACAACAAGATTCGGACACTTCTGTCTGGCCTGCCAAATCACCTCGCCTGTCTGGATCTTGCACTCCTTAGCAAGCTGATTCTTGGCAAGAACGATACCATGACGAAGCTCGGCATTTCCGACGACCGCCATCGGTACCGAACGCAGACTCGGATCGAACTTCATCTCAACAGACGCAAAAAATGAATTCTGGTCAATATGTAAAATCTTGCTGTCCATCGTCTGCACCCCTCACAAAAAAGAACATTTGTTCTTTCCTGAATCATAGCACGCCCCGGGGAGGCGCGCAAGAGTACCGAAATACGGATAATGGGACAAGTATTATGATATCAGGGAGAGTGAGACTTTTGCTTCACACGGAGAGTGAAGCAGTGCACTGGCAAAGGATGTGTCGAGAAGCCACTGTGTACAGTACTTTCGTTCAACAACCAGCGGCATTCGATCGTGTAAGGAGCTGACAGAACTGTTGGCATCTACGGTCAGAATGACAAACGCTTCATAGGGAGCACCGTTTGCCTCAGCGAAGCTCGCATAGAGGCCTGCCAGATACAACATACGATCATCCTCTTTGCGGATGAGAAATTTTGGTTTTTGGCGTCCTGACACATGCTGATTCCATTCGTAGAAGCCGTTTGTCGGTACGATACATCGCCTTTGCCGGAGGGAGGTAGCAAACATGGGTTTCTCCGCTGCTGTCTCTGACCGGGCGTTTATCATTACGCCGGAGCCTTGCCATTTTGGAAATCCCCAAGACATCAGGACGGGCTGCACCTGCCCTCTATCGGACAACAGAATCGGAACGGTATCTGTCGGAAAAATCTCCCCGGTCTTCGGGCTCACGATATTCGGCACCGAAAGAGAGCGCGAAGTGGCATCAGAATCACAGACTGGCGCTGTGTTGTATTTTGTATCAATATCACGGAAAATGCGACGCATTTCCTCTATAGTCTCATCATCGTCAATAAAATAACGCCCGCACATAATAATACCTCACAAGAAAGAAGGAAAGAGATACTTTCATTATACAGCTGACAAAAACGGTTTTAAACGGACCTTTTGCGTTATACTGTCGTTGTGAAGGTATATGCATGGAAAGGGGTGCATTTTATGAAACCTTTGGAAGGTATGTCCTTATCAGAGCTGGGAAGGCTGTTCCCAATCAGCCTTGTTGATTCAGATCCCGCCTGGCCGGAGATCTATCGTAAAGAATCAGAATCTATCGTAGAAGTTCTTGGAACGCTGAATGTTTTTCGTATTACGCATATAGGAAGTACTTCAGTACCTGGACTCATAGCCAAACCAACCATTGATATTCTACTTGAAATTCCGCACGAGACTGATCCGGATACAATCAGAGAGAAGCTTATCGCGGCAGGATACCTTTTTAGCAAACAGCCAAAGAATCCGCCTCCTCATATGATGTTTATGAAGGGATATACTCCGGAAGGATATCAGGGGCAGGCCTTTCATGTTCACGTTCGATATCCCGGAGATTGGGACGAGCCCATATTCGTAGATTACCTGCGCAAGCATGCGGATGTTCGCGATGAGTATGCAGAAACGAAACGCAGGTGCTGCGAGAAATATAGGGATGATCGGGAGGCTTATACGCAAATGAAGACAGAATGCGTTCGTCGGATCACGGAAATTGCCAGACAAGCGAAGCGATAAGTCTTTCATGGAGCAGGCAAAAGAAAGAAGGAAAAGGGGCTGTGATGGTTACATCACAGCCCCTACTTGATTTGTATACAGTAGAGAGAGGATTAGGCAGCCGGAGCTGTTGTTGCCGCTGCTGCTTCTTCCTCCGTAACGCCGTTTTCCAGATAGAAAATGGTGGTGCCATTCAGTATGTAGTATCCTTCAACCAAAGTGTCAGGAAGGACAACCTTGCAGAATCTCGCGGAGAGATCTTCGGGCATCAGATAGGACTGAAGAGTATCCAGAGGAATATACGGATAGACAGGAGTGAGGCAACGGACATCGGCAGTCAGCTCGATGGCAACGGGCGTAGTTCCCTTAAATCCATGAAGCGTGTATGGAGCGCCTGCGTCAAGATTCTCCAGCACTCCGGTCGCCCCGTCTTCACTCTTCTCCTTGAACGTATCAGCCAAGTCCGGAGTCTTGGTGTTCTTCGTCAGCATGTTGTAGAAAGAGGTCTTATAGAAAGGAATAGAGTCCGGCTTAAAAGCATCGTCGTTGATCTTGGTAAAGACATACGCGTCCAAATCCAACTGTCCGGCGAAAACCTTCTCGGCAGATGATCCGGGGAAAATCGTAGCATATTGTAAATAGAGAGGATTCTTGATATTCCCAAGAAGAGGAAGATTCTCTGCGGCGGCAGAAGTCTCGGTTGCAACAGTGGTCTCACCGGTTGCCTCTTCAGCAGCGGCGACAGCCGTCTGATGGAAGGTAATACCAAAGGTGAATCCCTTATCCTCCAGACGCTCCAAAACCAGCGGGGAATTCAGGAAAGGATCGGAATAGTCCTGGAAATATACGAGATCTGATTCATTCGTCTTCACTCTGGGAATGGAATCAAATACCTCAGGTGTACACCAGAAAAAAGAACCCGTATAAACGATAGTGTCGTTAATAGTGGTGTTGTTCTCGGGCATCTTATCCACAAGAGGAAGAAAGGAGCCTTCTGCTGATTTGACAAAGAAACCATGTCGTACATCGCTGATCTCAGCTGCAGTAGGTCCTGTCTGCTCAGCTTCGGAAGCTGCCGGTGCGTCGGTCGCCAATGTCTCTGCAACGGATTCACTGGGTGCGGGCGAAGGAGCTGCCTGTGGCAGCAAATTACATCCGTTTAAGCAAAAGCATGCTACTAAGCAGAAAGCTACCGTGATAAATTTTTTCATGTTCTGTTACCCCTCTTACTTTCTATTGATAGTAAATTGTTGAAACCGCCCCAATTACTGTCCCTGCGGATTCTGTGTATGTATATTGCTCATCTTCCGCTCTGCATTAATCAAAGGAAGACAAAGAAAACAATACAAAGCGCAAATCATTCATAGAATAACTTATCATACAGTGAATGACTACGCAATACAGGCAAGAATCTCCGATTCAAAACCTTCCTACCAAGTATAAATTGATTCTCGGAAAAAATCAAAATAATTTCATACATTTTTTGCTGAATTTTACTGAATATCGTTAAATTTCCATGTAGGTAATGGAAAAACGAGAAAAAAAAACAAAAAGAGGAAGCTGGCGTGGCTTTTATCTTGCAAAGAAGAGCATGAAAAGGTAGTCTATTTATCGGAAATAATTTATTAATTGACCGTCAAAAGCAAGGCAGTCGTCAGCTGCAGGTGATGAAATGTATACGACATTTATTATTCTTAAGCCGGAGACATTGGATAAAGGCCTCGTCGGACCCGTAATGAAGCGATTTCGCGAGGCAGGTCTTTCAGTACAGTTTTTTGATTATGTACGTGTGACCGAGGATCGAATCACGAAGCACTATGCCGAGTTGATCGAGCGCGAAGGAGGGAGCTTTCGCGAGCGGGTCATTCGCAGCTATGTGGGAAGATACGTGATCCCCATGATTCTTTCCGGAGAATCGGAGACGATTATATCTGATGTTCGGAGGATTGCCGGAGCGACAGACCCGGCTCGGGCGGATCGGGGTACAATCCGTGGAGATCTCGCCACAGATACGTTGGAACGGGCAATCTCGGAGGACCGCCTGTGTGAGAATCTGATTCACGCCAGCGACAGTCAGGAATCCCGCGAGAGAGAAATCAACCTATGGATCAGCTGAACCGATGAAAAGCTAGTATCCGATCGTTTTCTTAAGAAATGATAACCGGTTGAGGATAAAAGTCTGGAGGAGCCATGAAGCTTCCGGTCCGTATATTATATATAGCCGTGGTTTTTCTTACGGCAAATCTACTTTTACTGGCTCAGGGGACAGGGTGGAACTATTTATGGTTGATACCGGTCGCCTGCTATTTACAGGTGCTTTTCTGTCCGGCCCGATATACTCGAAAAATGCTGAAGAAGCGTTTACAGGTATGTGCGGAGGGCTGTGAGCAACTGATTATCTTTATCGCCTCGTCCGCTTTGTCCGTCATTCTCTACACCTTCACGCTGTATCGTGTTCGTGAGATCGGAATCGCCCCCTGGACCTTGTCGATTGCTATCTGCATATGTGTCGAGGCCCTGCTGTTCTGGAACGGGATCTTTCGCATTTACGTTACCTCTGCCCAACTTGGCCTCAAACAACGGGTTCTGGGTGTTATTTTCGGGTGGATACCTGTCTTGAACATTATCATGCTTTTCCATCTGATACAGGTCGCAATGGATGAAGCCGTATTCGAGAATGATAAGCTTGTCACGAATCAGCTTCGAAAAAAGGATGAGATCTGCAGGACCAAATATCCGCTCCTCATGGTACACGGCGTTTTTTTTCGGGACATGAAATACATCAACTATTGGGGACGCGCCGCGGATGAGCTGATTACGCACGGAGCCGTCATCCATTACGGCAATCACCAGTCGGCCGCGTCTTCTATGGATTGTGGCCGCGTACTTGCGGAAAAGATCAAAGAAATCGTCGAGACAACGGGCTGTGAGAAGCTGAATGTCATCGCACATTCTAAGGGAGGACTCGATGTCCGTTCTGCCATTACCCATTTCGGTGCCGGGGATCATGTGGCTTCACTGACGACTATTTGTACGCCTCATCACGGATGTCGGTATGCCGAACATCTCCTCAACAGAATTTCAGAGAAGACAAAGAACGGGATCGCAAGGCAATACAACTCGACCTTAATGAAGCTCGGTGACTTGAATCCGGACTTCCTATCCGCAGTGAACGATTTGACTCCGGGAGCCTGCGAAGCCTTCAACGCGATCACTCCGGATGACCCGCGCGTCTTCTATCAGAGCTTTGGAGCCCGCATGAACAGCTCTTCCGGAGGCCGGTTCCCGCTGAATCACTCCTACCGGCTGATCCAACCGCATGACGGAATCAATGATGGATTGGTTTCCGTTGAATCCTCAAAGTGGGGCTCTTCCTTTGCCGTTATCACGACTAAGGGAAAGAGGGGCGTGTCACATGGTGATGTCATCGATTTGACAAGAGAGAACATCAAGGGCTTTGACGTGCGGGAGTTCTACGTACAGCTCATCGGCGGGCTTAAAAATCAAGGTTTATAATCCCGATATGACCTACGGATAGGCGCTTGTATTGGGCTTCACAGAGGCAGAAGAAATCTTCCTTCTGGCGAGATGTGTTTCGAGATATAACTACATCACGGCGACGCGTTCATCAAATTCTTTCAGGACGAGAGAGATGGTCATATTTCCATTCCGACAGCGCAGCTCGTCAATGAATTTTTTCTGGTCTGTGTCGGTCTTCATGCGAACCTGATAAACGATATCGAATAGAGTGCCAAAATCACTCGTTTTTACTCGTTTCAACTTCCAGGACTCGGTGTACTTCATGAGCAGATCATCGAAAAGTCCCTGGTAATTCATGTTCTCCGGAATGGTGACTGTAAGTTGCAGGCACTCGCTTTTCGCTGAGGCAAAATGCGTCAGGTGTAAAACGATCATAATCAGGCATACAACTAAGGTAAAAACGATTGCATAAGGAATTAATCCCATCCCACAGGCCAGGCCGACGGCCATCGTAAAAAATACGTAGGCGATATCCTTTGGATCTCCCGGAGCGCTGCGATACCGGATTAGACTGAAGGCTCCTGCAAGGCTGAAGGCCCTTGCGACGTTGCTGCCGATCAGTAGAATCAGTACGGAGATGATCGTCGGCAGCATGACAAGGGTAATGACAAAGCTTCCGGAATAGCCTTCTTTTTTATGCGTAAAAAGATAGGTGAGACTGATGAGCATGCCGAGTCCGAGCGCACCGGCAATTGCAAGAAGCAGTGCTTGGATCGATAAGCCATTCTCGGTAGAAGAGGACAATAGCGAGTCCAGTGTCCCGGCTGTTTCTGTCAGTGCGTATAACATTCTTCTTTACTCCTTTGATATTCAAGACCGTACTTAGAGAAGCCGGTCCGGTAGACCTGATGTTCCGATAAAAGAGCGGCAAGCCAGAGTGGCACAGCGTCTGTTATCTTGATCTCCATGAGGCAGGTGCTCTTTGGCAATAGTTCCTGTCCGGAAAACGGCGTATCGAGACGCAGCTCATCGCGACGTGTTCGGATGTCAAAATCAAAGGTGAGGCGAAAGCTTTTGTCCTCTTTTCCGATAAATGCCTGGCGTCGATACCCGATATACGCTGCTGGAGAGACTTGATTTTCGTGTAAAAAATAGGAGATCTCTTTGACCACCTGATGATCAATATAGGAGGAAGAGGCCGGGAATACACCGTTCTCTAGAAAAGAAAGAGCTTCTGCCCATGTCATGGTGGCGCGTCTTTTGTGGACCATTCCGCCGGTTTTCTTCTTGATTTCAAGAAAAACTTTACTGTCTGGCCTTGTGGGTGAATCGTAGCTTCGGAGACGGAGCTTTTCCTTATGAAAAGGCTTTTGGAGCGAAGTACGGATCAGCCGATTATCGTCGGTGTCGTAATAGATGTTGAAGATCGAGTAGTTTTTTCCGTTTTTACAATATAGATCAGGACTCATATTTGTTTTTATAGTTGGTAGGATTGATAGATATTGTGTCTCTGATAAAAGATACTTCAGCTCATAACGCTTAAAGGTAGCGATTGTCATTTGGTCACTCCTTCCTCCTCATTATCAGTTTCCGAATCCGGAGGATTGAGCATACCGTTTTCTTTATTTGGCGGGAGGAGTCCTTCATCATTAGGTGACTGACCTTCTTGTCCGGATGGGAAGACTTCGTCACCGGGCTGCCCGTCTTGTCTGTCTTGACCGAACGGATTCTTCCCTGCACCCGGTCCGCCCATGCCGCCCATAGCTTGTTGCGCTTGACCAACCACAGTGATACGGTCAGAGATCGTGAAGGACTCCGACTCTACACTCCCTGTGACCTTGCCTTCTTCATATAGTCCGTCCACCTGCTCTCCGTCCGAAGTACCTCCATATGAAATGGTATATGTTTCACCGGTTACAAGAAGGGGAGAGGAGAACACGACGGATGTGTAATCCTTGGAAGGGGCAAAGGTGAGAATACTGTTTCCGTCAGCGTCTTGGATGTCGATGATCGTTCCGGTTGCATGGCTCGTCTCCGAGTTGATCATCACCGCATTCTGCGTTGAGTTCTCGTCCGGTGCCTGTGCCATTCCGGAGCTTCCTGCGGCGATCAGCGTTCCGCCCGTCACCGTAAAGCTTCCCGCATAGTCGATCGCCCCGTTCCCGTTATTTGTCGGACCGCAGACGATCACATTTCCGCCGGTCATCGTAATCGAGGCGTTCGCATCAATCCCATCGCCGGATGCGTCGATAAACATATTTCCTCCATTGATAAACAAATTATTGATCCCTGTTGAGGAAAACGGATTCTGCATGTCCTGGCTTGCGTCTTCCGTGCTGTCAAGTCCTCCGGCGACATTGATCCCGTCATCCTCAGCTTTGACATGAAAGGTTCCGCCGTTGATTGTAATCTCAGCGCTTTCGATACCCTCATACGATCGATTGATTTGGAAGGTACCACTGTCGATTACCAGATTCGTATCGGAGTGCAACGCATCGTCTCCGGCCGCAATCGTGAAGGTGCCGCTTTGAATCGCGATATAATCCTTGCCCCGGATCGCGTCCTTTGCCGAGGTAACAACAATGGAGCCATTTGCGATTTTGAGCCCGTCCTTACTATTGATGCCGTGTCGGAAGTTCGCCTGGACAAATAGGACTCCGGATCCCGTGATGGTTAGATCGGATTTACTGAAAACAGTCGCATTCGGCTCCTCCGCTACTTCATCTTCATAGGCGAAAAGCTTCGAATCCGACAAGACATTTTCGGTATTCTCATCAAGAATCAGGACGACTTTCTCAGCGTCCTTAACGTAGAGGCCAGCGCTTTTGGACGATGTGATGTCGGCACCGGAAAGAACAAGACGGACAGGATCTTTATCCGTCGTATCGACGAGAATCTGCCCGTCGGACAGGGTACCATGGAAGACATAGGTACCGGATGTAGTGATTGTGATTAGGCTGCCATCAACATTCACTCCTTCTGCATCTTCGGTGACGGAGGTTCCTTTGAGGCTGATTATTTCTGCAGTATCTTCCGACCAGGTTGAGTCCAAGTCATCTTCTGTGAAATCTATGGAGGGGGAAGAGGGCAGCGCAGACATTTCTGCTTCGGGTTCCACCAAAGCAGAAATGTCCGCGCTGCCAGAAATTGAGCTGGTTTGTGTGTTGAACGCCTGAGCGCACGACGTGACCAGAGAAAGAGAAAGAAGAACGGTAAATAGAACACCCCTGCTTGTCTTTGAGAGAGTCTTTTTTGTTGTCATGGATAATCCTCGCTTTCGTGGTCTAATTACAGTATGAAACAAAGGAAAACCTCTTTTCGTGAAAACTCCGTGAATTTAGACGGAAAGACAGGGCAAAACATATCTTATATTAGCGAAGGAAGATATGTGGGGGAATCTGTAGCTTAATGCTAGAATTCAATAAATACTGCAATTATTGGGGAGGAGAACTTTAGGGTTTTGCATTGTTTTATATGTATCGTTTAGCTACAATGGGTTTAGTTTTCAAGAAATCATAAAGTCAAGTCCAAAAAGTTGGTGTAAATTCTCTTTCGGTATTTGCATAAGTTAGTAGATGGTTTGGATCCGTTTGGTTCGTTCTTCCAGCTCGAGTCGTCATGGATCGCGTCCGATACCCATTACGATAACTGCTTCGATCGTCGCTGCGTTCATACGGCTCCGCGTTTAGCTGCTCGCTTGCCTGTGCTTTAAGAACCGCATCGAATACTTTTTCCAGCAACTTAGACACCGCGTCCTCCCGGTTTCCCAACATAAGGTCTTTCAGAATATCGTCTTCCAGTGTAAGATGTACTTGAGCCATAAGTTCTTCCTTTCAGTGTATAGTTTCTTTGCAAAAACCATTATACCGAAAGTGAGCTTGTGGCTCATTTTTATTTATCAATTTACACCAATTATATGGACACTATCAATCATAAGGGAGACAATATTATGATCGAAATCATAAATAAAAAGCGCCGCGTGATTCTTGCCTCGGTGTTCGTTATTATGACTATCATCGGCATTCTGGCTACGCCGAATTACGGTATGCCTTGGGATGAATTGATGGAAATTCGCACCTTGGGAACCAACCTGCGCGAATATGCGAGCGTTTTCGCAGGTGAAGAGGGGGAGCCGGAGAAATCCGCGACCGGCATAGAGTTCACTGATATGATGGAAAACCCGGATATCGATCATGGTCAATCGGTGTATTATCCGCTGACGCCGTTTCTCTTTATGGATCTGGGAGCAGAGGCGCCCCGTGCGTTGATGCTCATTTTTCATGCGTATACCTTTTTGGTTTTTATGCTTGGAGTAATCGGACTTTACTTTATATCGACGCAGTTGACGGGGGAGTGGAAGTACGGGCTACTTGCATCGTTGTTCCTATACCTGAGCCCGCGTTTTTTTGCGGAAGGGCATTATAATTCGAAGGACATCATCTCGATGTCAATGATCATTCTCTGTTTCTGGTTTTTTATCAAGATGACGGAGTCGAGAAAGAGTTTATATGCGGTCTTGTTTGCTGTATTTGGTGCTTTCGCAGCGAACATGCGCATGACCGGCATCTTTTTCTTCGGGGTTGCAGGTGTTCTTTACCTTATTACTCTCACGGTAAAAAAGGAGTGGAGCAAGAAGAATTTTCTTCTGGGAATTCTGGCGGTCTTCACTTTTGTCTCATTCTATATTCTGTTAACGCCGGTAGCCTGGAAGGATCCGGTTGCTTTTCTCTCATACGTATTCGGTCGATCATCGAATTACTCGGATTGGGACGGGCGTGTGTTCTATATGGGCGCAGCTCAAAGACCGGTTCCGTGGCACTATATTCCGGTCATGATTGCAATAACGACCCCGATTCTTCTGGTTCTTCTTATTATAGTCGGAAATCTTACGGCTATAGCTTCTGCCGCGCGTACGAAAGCGAAGGACATATTTGCCGGACCGCTCAAATTCTACCTGATGGGCCTTGTTTTTACGTGGATATTTATCGGGTATGCGATGATCCGTCAACCGATTTTGTATGACAGCTGGCGTCATTTCTACTTCTTGAACGGACTTCTGATTACACTCGCTGTCTTCGGAGTCAAGAAGATCGTGGATCTCCTCAAGGGCAACTTCAAGCGTGTTGTAATCGGAATTGTTGCGTTGCAGCTGCTGGCTTCCGGTCTGATCATCGCGGTGAATCATCCTTATGAGTTGACGTATTTCAACTTTTTTGCGGGCAATGACCCGGCTGCAATGTATGAGATGGATTATTGGAACGTCACGCAGGCGAATGCCCTTATGAAGCTGATCGATACCGTTGATTCTGATAAGGTGATATCAGTTACAGCGGCAGAATGGGTGTCCGCTGATGGACTGCTGAAGGCTTACAACATTCTTCCGGAAGCATATAAGAGCCGAATGAAGGTTGCAGTGGGTCCGTATGGCGGTATGAATCCAAATGCCCAATATCTGATGGTCAGCCTTCGTGCGTATCAGCATTCAACGGCGAAGTCGCTCAAACCTGAAGAAAGATGGGTTCCTGATGTCGGCCTAAAAAACTTCCAATCCGTATACAAGGAAGTCGTCGCATTGAACGCTTTTGGGTCGGATTTCATGACAATTTACGAGATTCCGTAAAGTAATATAAAGTTCAGATTTTATGATACATTAAGAGATTTCGTAAAGTAAGACAAAGTCAGGAAGAGATCAATATGGCTGTAAATTCTCGTTCCCGAG
>CAZOFY010000005.1:28047-72125 GCA_964579245.1 uncultured Mageeibacillus sp. | reverse complement strand
GAACACCGGCAGACGGAACACCGGCAGACGGAACACCGGCAGACGGAACACCGGCGGGCGGGACTCCGGAAGCTCCCGCACCAGAGGCGCCTGCTGCGGATACGAAAGTAAACGTCGGCGGTTACTCGGTTCCATCAGCACCCACGCAACCTACGTGGGTGGAAGGCGCAGGATTCCGAGCGGGGCAACCGAGCGTTGGTTGGGGACCGTATGAATATAATGTTGTTTTCAAGTTTCCGAGGGATAAAATTACGACATATGCCGCTATATTCCTTCCGGAGGGGGCTCCGGCTATAAAGGAATGGTACAACTGCAAGGTGTTGGCATATGATCCGGACCTTCATATTGCGGTCGTATCTATACCGCCGTACATTGGTGCTCCTGCGATTCGCGTGGATTACCCTGGCGATCAGAAGAACTGGAAACAAACAACAATCTATTACACATCGCCGACTGAGCCGAAAGCATAAGTACCTTCGTAAGATTGGGCGTGCTAGAATAAACGGACTGTCTTGAGAAGCGTCGCAGCTGATTGAGGCAGTCCGTTGTTATGTGACTTCGGTTAGTTGAGCGCAAACGAGCGAAACAAGAAACCACCTGCCATGCGGGCGTTGGGCAAGCGCTTATACCAGAAAACCACCCGCTACGTGGGTGGTTGAAAGAGGTAATACCTTAAAATCGCTCTTCATAATAGAGATTCAATTTTCAAGCCTATAAAAAATAGGGAATGGATCCTAAATACATTATCTCTCGTTGATTACCTACTAAACCGGCGAAACATGACTTTTCGTATGTGCATCAATGAACAATAACAGCATTATTCGTCAGTGATTACCTACTAGATCGACAAAAATGACGATTTAGTAGGTATTAGTTTTTGAAAAAAGCCGTTTCTATGCAATGATTACCATACCATAAATCCTTTTCGTGCTTTTTAGTATGTATAAATATGTGATGCCCTTGGGTTTCTTCTCATTGGAGCATATCTTTTTGTTTGCCCTTAAAAAGAGTATGAGGCTCCCCTCTGCGAGCAGCAAGTAATACAAGAGTCCCTTTGCGTGGCGATCTTAAGCAGTAGCTGCTGTGGCGTTGCATCGCGCAAGAAGATGCAACTACAAATTCCTAACCGACAATTGCTGAAGAGGCTTGAACGAATAGGAAAAGCCAGCGCTTTCAGGCGCCGGCAAGCAACACGGGCTTATCACATTGGAGCATACCACCCGTTTCGCGGGTGGATTATCACCCTGGAGCATACCACCCGTTTCGCGGGTGGCTTATCAGCCTGGAGCATACCTCCCATTTGGCGGGTGGTGTATGGACCTGAAGCAAATCACAGGTATGACAGGTGGTTATGCTTGCTTCTGCACGGACAACCAATAGCTGGAAGGACCGGGCCGGACAAAGCGTGTTTGATTTCGTCTGCTCTGGCCGGTGTTTTTCTTGGGGTCGAGCGTACCCTGTCGTGCGAACGGAATTGTTGCCGCGGGGAGTTGATTGAGGACCTGTGTATCTGCCTGTGAACACTCGCGCTTTTCGCAGCATTTTCGATTCCTTGCTGACGATATTCTATTAAGAGCCCGGATGTATGGGTATTTATTGTTTTTCGAAAAATCGAATCGTTATAATTGCGTATGTGCTTCACAATTATGACATATTTAGTTTACGTGCAGTCTATAGGTGACTGTTGATTTCGTGTTATTCTATAAAAAAGAAAGAACAGATCTCATTAAACAACACAAATCATCTTGCAAAATCGAAGAATGTGATCTGAAAAAAATACATATCGATGGCCCCGCTTCAATTGATGTGGCACGGCGCAGAAAAGAGGCACCACATGAAAATGTTCGAAATTGTGACACAATTAATGCAACATAAAATGATGGT
This sequence comes from uncultured Mageeibacillus sp., assembly GCA_964579245.1. Classification (GTDB taxonomy): domain Bacteria; phylum Bacillota; class Clostridia; order Saccharofermentanales; family Saccharofermentanaceae; genus Firm-13. Next base: position 70,241 of record CAZOFY010000005.1, on the reverse strand, counting down.
TACCTCGCTATTCTTAACTTCGGCCGTGGGAGCCACCTTGTTTACCGGCATTTCCGGCGAAAAAGCGACTCTTCTCGAGGGATCCTACAACGCTGACACGCAGACAGTCGCAACAGTTCGGGTTGATGAAATTGAGAGTCTTTTCAAAGAAAAAGGATTGCGCAAGGAACTGCAGGTTCCGACTCTTGCTCCCCAAATGGCGAGTGAAGATTCTGCTCCCGTTCTTGTTGTCTGGACAGATGCTGATTCTTTTTCACAAGAAGCGGATGACAAAACCGTAAACACAACAGGTAGCGGGAACGAGCTTGCACCGACGACTGACGTTGAGACGACCCCGGAGACGCAACAACTCGAGACACCGACGTCGACAAGAGAGACCGCGGCACCAACAGAGACGCAGGCACCGCCGGAGACCGCGGCACCGACAGAGACGCAGGCGCCGCCGGAGACCGAGGTACCAACAGAGACGCAGGCACCGCCGGAGACCGAGGCACCAACAGAGACGCAGGCGCCATCGGAGACCGAGGCACCGACAGAAACGACCGCGCCGGACGAATCGGGGATACCGATGGAAACGCCGCCGGAGACAGAAGCGCCTGCACCTGCAGGAAGCTTCGACAGCTCATTTGCATATGCTGTTCTTGATATTGTTAACTCAAGGCGTGCCGATGCCGGCCTTCCTGGATTGATCTGGAACGATATATTAGCAGAGTCTGCCGGCATTCGCGCACCGGAGATCGTCATCAGCTGGTCACATACAAGACCGGATGGGACACCATGGTATACGGCGGGGGCACAGCTTCAGATGGGCGAGAATCTGGCATACGGACAAACGACTCCGGAACAGGTCGTGAACGAATGGATGGCATCGCCGGGCCACGCAGAGAATATTCTGCGTTCGGAATATACGCAAATGGGCGTTTCCTGCTACATTGAGAGCGGTACATACTACTGGGTTCAACATTTTGCGTAATTGTTCATCAGATGATGCAGAGAACGGCTTCCCTTAGCCAAATGAAATGAAAAGCAATCGGAACCAAAGGATCCGGTTGCTTTTTGTGATTCGTCCCAGGAATAAAGACCTTGACTAAAGTGCATTATACTTTTCCCGTGCTATAATTAAAAACAGATTTCGGTATTACGAGGAGGTCTGTCGCAAATGCAGTCTGAGGTTCTTCCGGTCTCGGGAAAAAAACCGTTATTGCAGCGAGCCGGTCGCATGATCGTTTTGACGGGCGCTCCTATTGCCGCAGCTCTGGGCGGCCTTTATATTTATTTCTTTGATCCGGCTCGGTATTCGATTCTGTTCATTCCTTGCGCCTTCTACGAAAGTACGGGGCTTTTTTGCCCGGGTTGCGGTAATACAAGAGCTCTGCATGCTTTTGTGCATCTGAATTTGTTGGAAATGATCAATCATAATCTTCTCTTCCCATTCCTCTTTGTTGCTGTGGCATGGCTGCTGGTTGGAGAGTATTTGAATCTCTTGTTGGGACGCAGGGTTCTATGGCTTCCGAAGAAATTTCCGATCTGGCTGGCAATTTCTGTCTTTGTTTTTGTCGGACTTTTTGTCTTGCTGCGCAACCTTCCGTTTGCTCCGTTTGATTGGCTGGCGCCGGGGCTGTGACAGGGATTTAACAAATACAGACGTTTCGTTGGTTAATTTCGGCATATATTCTATTTTTTTCTTGACGAAAACGTTTCTAATCCTTAATCTATAAGAAGAGAAAATCAGTGCGAATAGACGGGGATTTATGACGTCTGTATCGCAGGTGAATGTGGAGGTTTATTATGGCTTTTTGTAAGAATTGCGGCACGGATATCGGTGATGCTAATCTATGTCCTGCTTGCGGTGCTATTCAGGTTGAAGAGAGTGCGGCTGCTCCGGTTGTTGCGAGTGAGACCCCGGTTGCACCGGTATTTGCCCCCGATCCGTCTGCCTATTCTTCCGGTATGAACACCGTCAGCGAGCCTGCACCGGCTCCTATGACAGATAATTCTTTTGGTGCCAATTCATACTCCGGCGGTTCCGACATTCCCGGCAGCATGGGTTCCTCGGTTCCCGGGAACAATGCGTCATCCATTCCAACCTACTCTGCGCCGGTCTACTCTTCACCGATCGAAGATAAGCCGAAGGCAACCGGTCAGATTGTTTTTGCATCCATTAACATCGGCTTGGGACTTCTCTTGTGCTGTTGCTCGCAATACATATCGCTTATTGGCATGGTGGTAGGTATTGTGGCGTTGATTCTGGCCATCATGGCCCGGAATGCCTCCGCTGCAGATGCTGCTTCCAAGCTGAAGATTGCCTTGATTCTCAACATCGTTGCTGTTGTTTTGATCGTCGTCGGAGTTATAATTGCTTTCGCTCTGGCTGCTTCTTCTCTTTCTAGCGGTTCATTCATGGATACTTTTCAATCCGCATATCAATCCGCTTATGAATCCGCGAGCAGGGGCTAATAACGAATTCGTGTAAATCTCCTTCGATCTGGCAGGCGCCGGGTCGATCGGATCTGATGAATTCACAAATTCCTTGATAATGAATGACATCCATGATTAGAGACATCAAAGCCGCAGATATGGGAAACCGGTCTGCGGCTTTTTAAGTAAAAAGCGGCAGAAATTGCCCCGGTTGTTAATAATTGAATAACAAATGAGTATTCATTGCGAAAAAATGTGTTTTACCTTCTTGTTCGCGTTATAATTACGATAGTGCAATTTTTTGTCTGTGAGGTGTAAGGTATGAAAAAGTGCCCCGTTTGCGGAGTCATGATGGGTGACAATGTTGCTCGTTGCTTCATGTGTAAATACGATTTTCAGAAGGCCTCGCGAGAAGGCGAAGACGTCGCTCGTAAGGAAGCTGAAGAGAATGTGAAGAAGAACGAAATGGAGGTCAGCGCACGCGTTTCGGAGAAGAAGGCGGAAGAAGAACGTCGAATCAATCAGATTAAAGAACAGTCCAGAGTCGAACTGGAAGCGGTCCAGCGTCAGCTGGAAGAGGAGAAGCTTCGGCTTGAACAGGAATATGTTGAGATCAGGAAGCGATCTCTGGATGAGAGGACGAGACTTGACAAGGAACTGGGCGTTGTACGCTCAGAGATTGAGAAGGAGAAGAAGGCTCTTGCAGATACCACCGCGATGCGTGAGGCAGCAGAGAGAGCGGCAATCAAGGAATCTGAGGGCGCTGCGAAGAAGTATATCGAAATGGCAAAGAAGGAGGCTGAACAGCTTCTGAAGAACGCGAATGCGGAGACGCAAGAACTGGCTGTTCAGGTCCAGAAGGAATATAACGATGCCATGAGTAAGAAGCAGGAAGTGCTCGATGAAGCGACGCGCCTGCAGGATGAGATCAATGCGGCCCAGAAGAAGCTTGACGATCTTAAATCCGAACACGAGAACAATCTGCTGATTGTTTCGGATGCCAAGGCTCAGGCAGAGATTCAATCGAAAGAGATTCTGGATCAGGCAAATCAAGAGGCTGCGAGGATTCTTGACGAAGTTAAGAAGGAGAGAGATTCCAAGCTGGCTGAGGTGGAATCCGCTCATCAGCGACTGACGCTCGAAGCGGATCAGCTCCGTAAGGAAGTAGAAACGACCAGAGCATCAGCACAGGAAGAGCTGGACGGATACCTTGCCCAAGCGAAGGCAGCGATTGCTGAACTGGAACAAGCCCAGGCGACAAGAGCGAACATTGACTCAGAGATTGATTCGATACGAAATCAGGCCGCATCGGTCCGTGCGGAAGCTGAGGAGATGAAGAGGGAAGCCGAAGAGACCAAGCAGAAAGCACTCGAAGAGCTTTCTCGCTCCAAGGCCGAGCTTGAGACAGTCCGGCAACAGATAGAGGACGCCAAGCATCAAGCGGATGAGGACGTCAATGTTATTCTGGCCAGAGTTGTGTCAACCAGAGAACAGGCGGAGAAGGACGTGCAAGCAATTCTTGCCGATCGTGACTTGATTCGCGGACAGGCTGAAGAAGAGGCCAACACCCTCCGGTCTGAGATCGAGCAAGCGCGCGAGGATATCAAGAATTCGCAGGAGGAGCGCAAGGCTGCGGCAATCGAGGCGGCGGAAGTGCGTAGTCTGGCTTCGACGGAAGCGACAGAGGTTCGAAGACAAGCGGATGAAGAAGCACAGGATATTATTATTGCTGCTGAGAAGAAGGCAATTGCTATTAAAGAATTGGCTCTCAGCGAGAGTGAGCGAGGCCGCCTCATGAAGGATTATGAGGAGAAAGCAGACGCATATAAATCTCAACTAGAAGAATTGCAGGAGAATCTGAAGGCAAGAGAAGCTGAGTATGCCAAGAAGGACGAGGAAGTGAATAGAATCATGAATGAGTTTGAGACATTGAAGACACAGAAGATGCAGGACGGCGTTTCTCCCAGATCCGTACCCATGGAGTATGAGATTGAGGTGGTTCCTCATAAGCTTTCCGGTGAGGTCGATTCCGAAGCCATATCAGAAATCTTGCTGAGAAGAGGTCCTGAGGGATGGAAGTTGCACAGCCTGATCAACGATGAAGGCGGCAAGTTGCAGTCCACATTAGGTGCAAGCGAGAAAATGTCATTGTCCTCCCCGGTTTCTGTGAAAGAAGATCGAGTCATTATGATATTTGAGAGGATCATTCCTGCAAATAATGACTGATTAGCTCTTCTCAAATGGATATTCATGTGATAAAATGCAATTTATCAAGACGAAGGCGTCTTCCGATAGGAAGGCGTCTTTTTTTATGGAAGGATGGGTCGAATGGCTATGAGCAACACAAATCAAACCTCGGATATTTTTGGCATGAATGTTTTTAACGATAGTGTTATGTCTCGTCGATTACCGAAAAATGTCTATATTGAGTTAAAGAAAACGATCGAGCAAGGGGAGGAATTGAACCCTTCGACAGCCGATGTCGTCGCGACCGCGATGCGTGATTGGGCGGTGGAGCGCGGTGCGACACACTACTCCCATTGGTTTCAGCCCATGACAGGTATAACGGCGGAAAAGCACGATGCGTTCTTATCACTCGACTCGCAGGGGAAAGCGATCTTCGACTTTTCGGGAAAGGAATTAATCAAAGGCGAACCGGATGCGTCTTCCTTTCCCTCCGGAGGAATCCGGGCGACCTTTGAGGCTCGCGGTTATACCGCCTGGGACTGCACCTCGCCTGCGTTTCTGCGTGAGGACGCGGCGGGAGTGACGCTCGTTATCCCAACCGCTTTCTGCTCCTATACAGGAGAAGCGTTGGACAAGAAAACACCTCTGTTGCGCTCCATGCAGGCCCTGGATAAACAGGCAATGCGGATTCTGAAGCTCTTTGGCAATACAACAGCAAAGCGTGTCATTGCCAGCGTCGGGCCTGAACAGGAGTATTTCATTATTGATAAGCAAAAGTACTTGAAAAGAAAGGATCTCATCTTCACGGGACGTACACTCTTTGGGGCTGTGCCGCCGAAGGGACAGGAGATGGAGGATCACTATTTCGGATCCATCAAAGAAAGAATCGCGGCATTCATGCGAGACGCAAACACCGAGATGTGGAAGCTGGGAATCCCGGCAAAGACACAGCATAATGAAGTGGCACCGGCCCAGCATGAAGTCGCGCCCTTCTACGGAACCGCGAATATTGCGACCGACCACAATCAGATGGTTATGGAAACCTTGAAAAAGGTGGCCGAGCGTCACGGTTTGGTCTGTCTTCTTCACGAGAAACCATTCGCCGGCGTCAACGGATCCGGAAAGCATAACAACTGGTCTCTTGGTACGGATGACGGGACCAACCTTCTGAATCCGGGAAAGAAACCACACGAGAACAAGCAGTTCCTTCTTTTTCTGGTTGCCGTTTTGCAGGCTGTGGATGATTACGCGCCGGTTCTCCGCCTGTCGGCGGCCAATGCCGGAAACGATCACCGTTTAGGAGCCAACGAGGCTCCGCCCGCCATCGTTTCGGTTTTCCTGGGAGAACAGCTGGATGATATTCTGAAGCAGATAGAGAACGGTAAGCTGGATCATACCAAGGAGGGCGGTATTCTCGACACCGGAGTGGCAAGCCTTCCGAATCTTTTGAAGGACGCGACGGACCGTAACCGAACCTCTCCGTTTGCATTCACAGGCAATAAGTTCGAGTTTCGCATGGTGCCTTCATCGCACTCCATTTCCGACCCGAATTTTGTGCTGAATACGATTGTTGCGGAAGTTCTGAGTCAATTCGCGGATGAACTCGAAGGAGCGGAAGACTTTGACGCGGCCGTATGGAACCTGATCTGCCGCAAGGTCAAAGAGCACAAGAAAATTATATTCAATGGTAACGGTTATTCGGATGACTGGATACGGGAAGCCGAGAGAAGAGGCTTGCCAAATATCAAGTCCACGGTTGCCAGCGTAGCGGTTTTCGAAAAGAAAGAGACAATAGCAATGTTCGAAAAGCACGGTGTTCTCAATGAAATCGAAATGCGTTCACGAGCCGAAATTACCTATGAGAACTATACCAAAGCGATCCACATTGAAGCCAGAACAATGATCGATATGACCTCGAAGCAGATCATACCCGCTGTGATTAAATACACCGCGACCCTGGCACAGTCTATCCAAAGCATCGAAAAAGCATGCCCGGATGCGGACGTCTCGGTTCAAAGAGAGATTCTCACGAGCATTTCCGGGAAGCTTAGAACGATGAAGATGGCTCTGGTTGAGCTTGAAAAGGAACAGGCAGCAGCGTCGGCCGTATCCGAAGGACCAGAAGGACAGGCAAAGTATTACCGCGATCACGTCTTCCCGGCCATGAGTGCGCTTCGATCACCGGCAGACGAGCTTGAAATGCTTGTCGATCAGGAGGTCTGGCCATTCCCGACATACGGAGATTTACTGTTCAACGTCTGATCCATAATGAGAGAAAGGGCATCTCCCTGCCTTTTTCATAGAATCCCTGACAGAGACCGACATGCGTACGTCGTGCTTTGTCAGGGATTTCTTTTTTACTTAAAAAAAGTATTGACAAGGAAATACTTCGAGGATAGAATTAAATTACTTCGAGGGAAGAAGTAAAGGAGTACGCTGCATGGAAATCGGAAATTTAGAAGAAATCGTTTTCTCTTATGTGGATAAGGTCAAGCTGCTGACGTCGCCGCAGACTTGGGGGAATATTCTTCTGGATCTGAGTAAGAACGATCTGTACATCATGCTCTTTCTCTACCGCAAAGGACAGGTCACGATGACGGAGATAGCGGAGTATTTGCAGATCCCGTTAAACACAGCGACCGGAATTCTTTCCCGTCTGGAGAAGAAGAGACTGGTCGTCCGGGAGAGAAGCACGGCGGATAAGCGGATTGTCACCGTTCAGATATCAGAGACCGGGCTTGCTTCGATGAAGGATATTCTTGCCGAATTCTTTCGTATTGGGGAGGTCGTCATGGAGGCGGTGTCTCCGGAGGAGTTGAAGGCGATCCTGAGCGGGATCAATAAGCTTTTTAAAGCGATTGAGGAGAACGAGCGTCAGAAGGCGGCGCCCCGGACAGAGTCAAAGATCCGTAAAATCGAAATCGAGTGATCGATTGCCTTGCATCCAAGGCAATTTTTTCGGGAAATACTTCGGAACGCGAATAGTTCGCAAGATGAACAAAAAAGAGTCAAACATCTGGAGGAAATAAAAATGAGCAGAATCATGATCTTTACCGGAAAAGGCGGAGTAGGAAAAAGTAGCGTCGCATCAGCCCATGCCATGAAATCAGCGGCTGAGGGCAAACGTACCATTCTTGTCAGTACCGATATGGCACATAATTTGTCTGACATTTTCGAGACGCCCGTCGGACGTGATATCAGAACGCTTTCTGAGAACCTTGATGCACTGGAGATCGACCCGGAATATGTCATGCAAACCGATTACCGGAACATCATGGGTTCCATTCAGAAGATGCTGACATCACCCGGAATCGGCGCCGCGACAGAGGGCGAGACGGTTATGATTCCGGGACTGGAAGAACTGTTCTCGCTTCTGAAAATCGCCGATTTGGAGGCAAGCGGTGCCTATGACCGGATTATCGTCGACTGCGCGCCGACCGGAGAGACACTGGCACTTCTCAAGCTTCCTGAGTTGCTCGGGTGGTATGTCGAGCATCTTTTCCCGGTAGGGAAGCTTGCCGTACGCGTATTATCACCGATCACCAGGAGCAAGTACAAGATAGAACTCCCTGACAGCAAGGGTATGAATGACATCGAGAAGCTGTATAAAAAACTGATGGAGTTGCAAGTGCTGCTGAAGGACGCTTCGAAGACCTCCGTACGCATTGTTACGATTCCCGAGAAAATGGTAGTCGAAGAGACAAAGAGGAATTACATGTACCTGAATCTGTACGGGTATCATGTCGACGGGATTTACATCAACCGAATTCTTCCGGACAAGCTGGACAATCGGTTTTTCGGTGAATGGAAGGAGATCCAGAAGAAGTATAGAGATGAGCTTGAAGCGGTTTTTACTCAGAAGCCTAAGTACCAGATTCCCTGGTATGAGACGGACCTTCGGGGTATGGAGGGGATCGAGCGCATGGCAAACGATGCCTTGACGGATCCTGATCTGTTCCGGATTTGGGAAGGTCAAACAGGTGAAGTTTTCGAGAAGACAAAGGATGGCTACGAGATGACAATCCATATTCCGTTCGCGGAAAAGGGGGATCTATCGCTGAAGACAAATGGAACCGATATCATCCTGCGTCTGGGGAATGACAAACGCAGTATCCCTTTACCATCCATCCTGACAAGCTGCGACATCACATCAGCCAAGTTCGAGCAGGAAAGCCTGCGCATCTGCTTCTCGCCCCGGTCGAATGAGGGACAGAAGTCGTGAAAAGGAGGAAAAGAGAATGAATAGAGAGTTTGTTTTAAAAATGGCAGAAGCCAAGCGGATCGAGCTTGACGCTATAAAAAGTCTGATGCCGGAACGTTCTCGCGGACATGTCGAGGTGATCGGCCGGGAAGTCCGCGCCATACTCAAGGAAAGTGTCAGCGGACATCAGGATGAATTTTATGACTTTATGAAGCTGGCAATGGAGTGTCGCAGTATTTTGTGCGACGATAGCCACGATGCACAGAAGGAACAAACACAAGAGAAAGAGAAAGCGACAAGAAAGGTGGATATCTCATGAGAATCATCTTATATACAGGAAAAGGCGGTGTCGGAAAAACGAGCATCGCGGCTGCAACCGCAGTAAAACTGGCGTGTGAAGGAAAAAGAGTTCTCATCATGAGCACCGATCAGGCACACAGCCTCGGGGACTCCTTTGATGTCAAGCTGTCCAACGAACCGACACAGATCCGCGATAATCTCTTCGCAACCGAGATCGATTGTGTGGAAGAAAGCGAGAAGGCCTGGGGCCATATGCAATCTTGGATGAATGCGATGCTGACGTCCAAGGGGGGAGGCGGGATCGAGGCGGATGAGCTTCTCGCTTTCCCCGGTCTGGACGAACTGTTCTCTCTTCTGAAGATTCTCGATATCGAGGAGAAGGGCGAGTATGATGTGCTGATCGTCGACTGTGCACCGACCGGCGAGACCCTATCCCTTCTCAAATATCCTGAAATGTTCGAGACCGCGATGCTGAGCATTCTGCCTGTCAAGAAAAGGGCTGCTACAGCGGTGGGTCCAGCTGTTGAGAAGATTATGAAGATCCCCATGCCCGGCGCTGAGGTTTTTGACGAGCTCGGTGTGCTGACCGAACGACTGGTCAAATTGCGTGCATTGATGACCAACCATGACGTGCTGAGCATCCGCATCGTCACCACGCCGGAAAAGATTGTCATTCGTGAGGCTAAACGCAACTTCTCCTGTCTTCATTTATTCGGTTACAACGTCGATGCGCTGCTTGTCAACAAGGTCTACCCCAAGGACGCTTTGGACGGTTATTTTTCTCGTTGGAAACAGTTACAGGAGGAAGGACTGGCCGATATCAAAGAAAGCTTCACCGATGTTCCGGTATTTCTCATTCCGCTGTTTCCCAGAGAGATCCGGACGGTACCGGTATTGCAAACAGTAGCGGATGAGATCTTTGCCGGGAAGGATGCCTCGGAAGTGCTTTTCGATCAGAGAATCTTTGATGTCGGCAAAGATGAATCCGGTTCCTACATGTCACTGTATCTCGCCTTAGCCGATAAAAGTGATCTGCAGGTTGAACAGACAGAGGATGGCTTTACAGTCGGCATCCGAAATGAGTACCGCAAGTTCACCATTCCGGATGCGCTGAAAGGAAAGAATATCAGCGGGGCAAAATACGAAGCCGGCGTCTTGAAAATCCGTTTTGCCTGAGAATCTGCCGAACGCCCCGACTTGAGACGTTTTCATAATGACGTCTATCCTGCTTTTTGTTAGAATGACTGTAATGTGCAAAGAAGGGCAGGAAATTCAGATGACAGAGAAGGCAAGCCCCGGTGATGCGAAACTTTTGTTTTCTGTTGCGATGCTTACAGGTGAGATCCTGCTGTCAAGCGGTGCCGAGATCTATCGCGTTGAAGACTCCATTGAGCGAATCCTTCAGCTGTCAGGCTATGAGGGGACGGAGTCCTTCGTCACGCCGACATGCATCCTGATGACTCTAAGAGACCCTCAGGAGGAGACGATAACAACCCTGCGGCGTGTGACCGTCCGGGAGAATAATCTTAGTCGTGTTGCCAGTGCGAATACAGTCGCCCGCGATCTGGTCTCGGGCAAGATTACGGTAGCTGCCGCCACGGAGCGACTACAAGAAATCAAGAGAAGTGTCGGGCTGCCGCGATGGGTACGCCTCTTGACACTTCTTCTTCTTCCCGCCTGCTTTTATCTGTTTTTTGGAGGGACGGATATTCGCTTGCTTCCGGTCTGCCTTCTTACGGGACTTTGGCTGTCAGGTGTGCAAGTTCTGCTTTTCGGGCGTATATCTGTACATTTTTTTCGCGATCTGATCTCAGCCGCCGGCGTCGCGTATCTGGCATCCCTTGCTTCGAGCGTGTTTTCTCCCGGGACCGAGGCAGTCAATCTTGTAATTATCAGCTCAATCATGCCGCTGGTTCCGGGGGTCGTCATCACGACGGCAATCCGGGATGTTTTGTATGGGGATTATCAATCAGGTACGGCTAGAGCAGCGGAGGCGTTTATAATCGCGACAGCCTCGGCAGTTGGCGTAGGTGTCGGACTTTTTCTGTTCCGGCATTTGTTTTGACAGGAGGCAGAGAAATGGATTTTTCGATGATCCTCACAGTGTTTGGCGGGTTTCTTACGGCAGTCGGCGCCGCGCTACTTTTCCGGGCTCCGACGAGAGCGGCCCTGATATGCGGCGGGATCGGCGCGCTGGCAGGTATTGTCAAGCTCGGCATGGGTGCCGTGCAGACATCGACTGTGCTTTCCACCTTTGTCGCCACTCTTGTTGTTGCTCTTCTGTCCCATATTGCTGCCCGTGTCGAAAAAAAGCCGGTCACGGTGTATCTGATCCCTTGCATTTTCCTGTTTGTTCCCGGGGCGGGCATGTATCAAATTGTTTTCAGTTTGATTGAGAACCGTTCTGCTGACGCGATCGCATCCTTTTTTCGAACGATGGAGGAGGCCGGCGCGATTGCTCTTTCCATTTTTGTTGTCGACACACTGTTCCGCCTTCGTAAGGCTGTTCACGCAAAATGCACATAATTTCTCGATTTTTTTCTGTGGATATTGGTCAATCTACATAGTATAATGTCCCTATTAGCGTTTACCAAGGAGGACAGATACATGCTCAATTATCCAGCAGGCAAGATCCGCAATATCACATTGCTGGGACATGGCGGATCCGGTAAAACAGCTCTCGCAGAGGCGATGTTGTTCAGTGCAAAGGCGATCGACCGGTTAGGTCGGAACGCCGACGGGAACACTACGATGGACTTTGATCCCGAAGAGATTAAGCGTAACATCTCTATCAACACCACCATTGCCGCGTGCGAATGGAAGAACTCGAAGATGAATATCATCGATACTCCCGGAGATTTCGATTTCCTCGGTGAGACGATGGCCGGTATTCGAATTGCCGACAGTGCGATCGTTATGATCAGTGCCAAGGGCGGCACCTCTGTCGGTTCGGAGAAGGCGATCCGTCTTTTGAAGAAGCGGAATGTTCCTTTTTTATTTTTCATGAATCGTATGGATGAGCCGAATGCCGACTTCGAAGCGGTATCAGCCCGTATGCGTGATAATTACGGTCCCGGTACGATCCCTCTTTCTTTACCTATCATGTCTGACGGCAAGATGACCGGTATTGTCGATGTTATGAACAAGCGCGCCTTCTCCATCGACGAGAAGAGCGGCAACATGACGGAGATCCCTGTCCCCGAGGCCTTCGATGAACGCATAGCCTCTTTGCAGGATGCTGTCAATGAAGTAGTCGCCGAGAGTGACGAAGAGCTGATGGAGAAGTATTTTGCCGGTGAGCCCTTCACCGAGGACGAGTTCAGACGCGGCGTGCATGCCGGCTTCCGTGACGGAAGTCTTCATCCGATCTATGTCGGCTCTGCCTACCGGAATTGGGGAGTTGAATTCCTGATGAACTGTCTGTCCAAGGATACACCAGCGGCCGGGGAGAAGGAACCTGTGAAGGGAACAACTCCTGATGGCACCGTTATAGATATCGCTTGTGAGGAGAAGGATCCTCTGGCAGCATTCGTATTTAAGACAATAGCTGACCCGTTTGTCGGACGCATCAGTATCTTCCGTGTATATTCCGGCGTACTGAAGGCCAACACCAGTGTTTATAACTCCGAGAAAGAGAAAGAGGAACGCATCGGCGGACTTTTCTATATGGTAGGCAAGAAGCAGCTCAACACAGATCAGGTATGCGCAGGTGATATCGGAGCAGTGTCAAAGCTTGTTCTGACGCAGACGAATGATACGATCTGTGACAAGTCCCGTCCCGTCATTCTTCCTAAGATCAGCTTCCCGACCCCCTGCCTTTCCATGGCGATCATTCCGAAGGCCAAGGGTGAAGAGGATAAGATTATGGCAGGCCTTCATAAGCTGGCCGATGAAGATCCGGTGTTTACTGTTACAACCAACGCCGAGACACGACAAATGGTTATAGCCGGATTGGGTGAACAGGAGATCAGCGTCTTGCGCAGCAAGCTCAAGACAAAGTTCAATGTTGATTCATCAATCGAGGCGCCACGTGTTCCTTATCGGGAGACGATCCGAAAGAAGGTCAAGGTCCAGGGCAAGCACAAGAAGCAGTCCGGCGGACATGGACAGTACGGTGACGTCTGGATTGAGTTCGAACCGACGGATTCGGAGACACTTGTTTTTGAAGAGAATGTATTTGGCGGTTCTGTTCCCCGTAACTTCTTCCCTGCCGTTGAGAAGGGACTTCAGGATTCTGTGAATCACGGCGTTCTTGCAGGATTTCCGGTCGTGAACCTGAAGGCGACTCTGGTCGACGGATCTTACCACGATGTTGACTCTTCGGAAATGGCGTTCAAGATTGCTGCCAGTCTGGCATTTAAGGCTGGCTTGGCACAGGCAAATCCGATTCTGCTTGAACCGATCAGTGCGGTCGTAATCCATATCCCGGAGGATAAGCAGGGCGATATCATGGGAGATATGAATAAGCGCCGCGGACGTATTATGGGAATTGATTCGGACGAAGACGGATCCGTGGTGTCCTGTGAGGTTCCTACCTCTGAAATGGCTTCCTATGCAACAGATCTGAAGTCCATGACGCAGGGCCGCGGCTGGTATACGATAGCTCACGCCAGATACGAACCCTCGCCTTCGGATGTATCCGCTAAGGTCATCGCGGATCACAAGGCACAGTTGGAAGAGGAAGAATAATCCATACTTGCATAAGAACCACATCCCGATTTTTTGCTGTGGCAGAGGGTCGGGATGTTTTTATGACTTTAGTCAGTTTCGCGCCAACGAGCGCGAAAAAACCACCTGCTATGCGGGTGGTGGGCAAGTGCTTATAGAAGAAAATAACATTCTATGCAGCTGGTGGGCAAGAGAATAAACCAGAGAAATCCCTTCGTCATAGAACAGAGGGGTTCAGGCTTCTAAGCATAGAAAATGGGTGTTAAACACATTTTCGCTCATTGAGTACCTACTAAATCGACGAGATACGATTTTTAGTATGTGCATCAACGAGCAATAAAAGCGTTATTTGTCAATGATTACCTACCAAATCGACGAGATACGATTTTTAGTATGTTCGCCATTGAACAATAAATAAGATATTCAACAATGATTACCTACTAAATTACGAGAAATAGCGATTTAGCAGGTATCATAGGGTGAGAGGATGCAATATCTACGCTATGATTACCATCAAAATCTTCCGGAATCAGCCTTTTGGTATGTATAACTATGTGATGCCCCCCCCCCGAGTTAATTTTCATTGGAGCATATCATTAACCCACCCATGTAAAAGAATACGACGACCCTTTTACGGGCAGCGAGTTATGCAAGAGGCTCTTAAGGGAACAAGCTTAAGCTGCAATTGCTGTAGCATTACGCCGCACAAGAGGATGCCACCGTAAAATCCCCGAGCTACAATTGCTACAGCGTTACATCGCACAAGAAAATGCCACCGCAAATCCCAAAGTGGCAAATTGCTGTTGAGCCTTAATCGATAGTAATAAGCCAGCGCCGTGAGACGCTGGCAAGTAACAAGGGCTTATAACCCTTGAGTAAACAACATATTTGGCGGGTGGTCATGAATCTTGATTTAGTATATAAAGGAGCTTTTGATAGGGGTCAGGAACTTGACAGGATCAGGTCTTCAAATTGCCGTCTGGTTTGCTCCAGATTTCGATTGGCCTCTGTCAGGAGATCGTTCAGATGTTCGATTGCAGACTCGATCTCAGCTCTTGTTTGCTTGACCTGTTCTTGTGAATGGTTGATCTTGTCCTGCACGGTCCAATCCATAAAAATATTGTCGAAGAAGCAATCGGCGAACCGGGTAAACTCATCGATCTGGATATTGAAATGTGTTTGGATCGTAATGTCAGTGAGTTCGGTCTGAAAGCTGTGGAGCTGACGTTGAAGTTTATCAGCATAGATCTGCGCCTGATCTAGATCCTCATACTTAGCGACACCGGTCAGAAGTCCTCCGCCGAGCATATCCCAGGTCCCCCAATCTTCTGCGGAACTTAGTGTATTGTAAAGCTTTATTATCGTCTCTAACGCGCCCCCACCTGCTGCCAGAGCCTCTTCGATTTCTTTGATCTGATGTTCGATGTAGGAAATATTTTCTTCTGTTGTTCGGAACGCTTCGGTGTTTGCTTGCCCGTTATCCTTCAGAAAGGTGAGCTTTCTCGACAGTGAATCCGCATATTTTTCTTCGCAACCGGCAAGACCAAGAAATTCGGACTCCCTGAGACGTATTTCCGATTCGATTGAGTCCGCAAGCAGACACGCAGAATCATATTTAACAGCCGCTGCATATGCCTCGGCTCGCTCCTTGTCCAGCTTTTCTTCGCGTTTTCTGATTAAGGAATAGAAAAGAGAAAGAGGGCTTACGTGAGATTCCAGGCGATCGACGTCAGATTGCTCATGGGCTTTACTCTTTTCGAGAATCAACAGCGTTTCCTGTACACGATCTCTCTGTGCATACAGATTACTCAATGTAGATTCGAGATATATTTTTCTTAGCGTGCTTTGCCGAAGTTTACTCAAATCAGGATCAAAAACGGACATAAAGTTCCTCCTCAATACGAGACACGGTAGATGACGGTATCATTCTCTTGCGGGAAAGTGGCCTCTGGTTTGAACTGGGTGTCGAAGAATTCGCTGTTCAAAGGATAATCCGGATTTGAACGCATCTCGTTATCAATCAGGATGTAGGAGATGCCCTCCTGCTTGCAAAGTGTAAGGAAGGCCTGCTTGTCTCCTTCACAACCGCTTAAGAGCTTGCCGTACGTCTTACTCCGTTTGTCAGTATCATAGCCCGCAGACCATGCGTAGTAGGGATGTCCGAAATAGGAATATCGCCCGGAGAGGAAGAAGGTGTGCATGGAAAAGGGCGCTGTGAGAAAAACTGCCCGAGGCTGAGTTTTCTCGGTAATCCATTGTGTGACAGACGAATCCAGCCGCGCCTCCAGATAATTCCTGTTTTTATTAACGAAAACAATTGTATCGCTAATACCGGATACGGTCAGCAAAATCAAGAGGATAACAGCCAGAAGCCGGCTGCCAATCAGCGCGAGTATGCGAACGACCTTTCTCTTCCCTCGGATAGGGACGGAGGGCGTATTGGTATTCTTTGCATTCGATCCATTGGCATCACTGTCGGAAGAGGCTACAACCGGTCCGGATACTGCTGGCTCTGTCGTACGAATCACGGGCTTTCCCTCAGCTTGCGGTACCGGTGTCTGAAAGGGGGAGAAAAGAAACGCGATTGTTCCGCCGATGAAGGCAGAGAATAATATTAAGCTGATCTGAACGAACTTGTGGTTAGATGTGACATCAACAGTCATAGACACAAGAAAGGCAAAGACAACAGGCAGCGTAAAGGCGGCGAGCATGACTGCGCGATAGGCGCTTTTCTGCACAAAAATGGAGATGAGAAGAACGAGGATTGCCGCGCCTGTTAGTTGCAGAAGATAATTTGCAATCCCGAGAGCAGTCGGATCCGTGACGACAAATCCCAGGTAATACGAGAAAGCTACGACGTTTCCGGCTCCGCCGGAGAAGAAATAGGTCTGTGCAAAGGAGGAAAGTATGGCAACAGCTGCGACGATAAGATAGGAGAGCCGATTTTCGGAAAAAACAGCCAGACAGAACAGGATCAGTAACAGTGTGATCAGAGCCGAACCATGAAAATACGGCATGCAGACGACCAGAAGCGCCGAGATGACGGTCAAGTGGACCGGACGGATCGGATCCTTCTTTCTGGGGATCCAAGCCTCACGACAGAATAGAAATTGCTTCATTTTCGCCCGAAAACCATTAGCCTTCTTAACATGCAGGAACATACGGCGGACATGAGGCAGAAAGAAGAATAATACGATCAGGATCAGCGCGGTCCCGAACAGAAGATGTCTCTGATTCGCGTAAACATTGATGGCCCACAGTCCCCAGTTGTCATAGGGAGTGACCCCGATGAATTCCGTGTTGCTGAAGATTCCCGACAGAATCGAAGAGGCAGTGGCTCCCGGAGCCGAAGCAAGTGCGGCGACCTGGTGATAGAACGCCAGAGAACTTCTGAACAGCACGAGGACCGGAGCCAGGAGAAAGGCGATCTTTCTTCCGAAAAGAAGCACCGATAGAGTCCCTAACAGGACGAAACAGCTGACGGCGGCAAGTATAGAAGGTATATTCAGTGCGTGATCGATCGGCAATCCAAGTGCACAAAGATTCCCGCAGAGAAAATAGAACAGGAAATGATACCGTATGGAGCCGTCGGGAAAATGCGGATACACCGTCGGGAAATTCATTCCCTTTGAAAAGGAAGAGACAAGAGCCGTGTGAGGAGCCAGATCACTGAAGACAGAATATCCGGCCATCAAGGTCTGACCAACTATGCGATACGAGTAATAAAACAGAAATGCCATTGCAGCGGTCAGGAGAACAACAGAAAGGACGAGAAAAACGACCGTTCCAGTCGTCGGTCGGAACTCGGGCTTCTGCATACTTACCGGATCGGCTGCCGCCTTTCGATGCTGTCCGCCCAGACGTCGCCGTACCGGGTTATCCTCGGAAGGTGCGGCCTGAACAGGGACAACCTTCTTCGAATATCTCTTCTGCCAGAAAAAGCTGGCAAGATAAATAGCGGCGCCCAGAGACACGATATTCGCCGGGTAGAGGACAGCCATATCCTTCGGCATGAAGGGGGCCATCATATAGGCGATGAAATAGGTTATGAAGGTGACCAGTGTGAGACCGATTATTAATCCCGCGGGATAATAAAAAAGAACGGTAGGAATCAGTGTAAGCGTTGCACGTTTCGGGGCTACTCCGATAAAGATGCGTTGGGCATCGGGGAAAAGAAACCGTAAAAGCTGAACACCAAAAAAGAATGAAACCAAAAGGAACAGGATAGCAGGAATGGGACTCAGGAATGCCGGCATGAATCAGTCCTCCGCGTCTGTCATTTCTGAAGGGCGTAGAAGCGCCTCGTGTGTGATATCCGTATCTTCTGAGACGATATATCTGGGACGGTTCTTCACCTCTTCGAAAATTCTTGCAATATAGGTGCCGATCAGTCCAAGGCTGATCATGATACATGCACCGATCACGAGCTCGACAACAATGACTGTCGTAAAACCATTCGCGGCCTGCCCGGTGAAAAAGTTAAAGAGTGTCTGAATCAGAAGCAGCAATGCTCCGGCCATGAAAACGATTCCGATGATTGTGATCAATTGCAGCGGCATCGCGGAAAAGGACGTGATCGCGTCAAGCGACAGGCGAATCAGCCGGGTCATAGACCAACGTGAATTACCGGTTTGGCGATCAGCAACTTCAAAGGTGAATGTCGTCCGGCGAAAGCCCATCCAGGCAGACAAGCCTCGGAAAAAGGTGCTGTGCTCGGTGAAGGAACGCCACTTCTGTACGACCTTTCGGTCCAAAAGTTTATAATCCGAAGCGTTCGCAAGTCGATAACCGGAAACCTTGTGGAACAGACCATAAAAAACAAATGCGTTCAGTTTGCTTGAAAGCTTCTCGTGTCCACGGGAAGACTTTACGCCTTCGACAATCTCATAACCTTCCCGCCAAAGACGAAGCATCTCGGGAATATGCTCAGGAGGATGCTGAAGATCGCCGTCCATCAATATTACGGCATCTGCATCAGCCGCATCGAGACCGGCACAGATGGCTGACTCTTTGCCGAAATTGCGCGACAGCTTCAGGCCGCGAACCTTATCAGGATATAGATGTGTCGCGGATTCGATTGCCTTCCAGGTGCCGTCAGATGATCCGTCATCAACGAAAAGCAAGCTGTAAGATATTTTCAAAGGATCGAGGATAGAGAGCATACGATCAACCGTAATCGGAATCTGCTCTTCTTCGTTAAAGAATGGCATCAGTACGACGAGTTCCATGCAAAATCTCCGCTTCTGCCGATAAGGCCAAGGATTCAGCTATATATTAACATAGGTATAAGACTAGAAAACTACTCTTGTATTACAATTCGTCCGGTTCGAAGGGCTTGACTTTTCAAGAATCGGCATTTAGAATGAAAGAATAATCTGACGGAAAAGCGATCAAGAGATCCCTAATCCGGAAGAGGCGTTTTATCTCCGATCACTCAGGACCGCGTGTATGAACATGCGATTTTCTGACAGGAGTCTTGTATATGTATGCAAGCGTCTTTTCCGTAAGGAGAAGGCGTTTTTTTGTGGAAGGAGAGACTTATGAAGAGAATAGCCGTCATATCGGCCGTGCTCGATAACCCGCACGTATGCCAGCAGCCGTTTAATGACACTGTGTCAGAGTTTCAGGGGATCGTTCGCGGACGAATGGGGATCCCGTTTGAAGAGGCTCCGGTTGCGGTTATCAGTATTGTCGTCGTCGGGGAGCTGGACGAGATCAACAGACTGACCGGTAAGCTAGGGCGTATTGACGGGGTCACCGCCAAGACAGCAATCGCGAAAACGGAGCTGCCATAGCTCTTTTTCGCTAAAAACTGATCGAAAAAACAAACAGGGAGGATGTATATGACTGACGAGAACAGGATGACAACAAATTTCATCAACGCTCCGGAGATCGAGGCCATTCTTAATGAGGCTGGAAATTCGACGGAGGAAGAGATACGGAACATCATCGAAAAGGCGGTACACTTCAAAGGCCTCAATCACATGGAGGTCGCCAAGCTTCTCAGAATGGATGATCGATATCTTCCGCTTCTCTTCCAGACGGCCAGAAGAATCAAGGAGGCGATATACGGCAACCGTATCGTAATGTTTGCTCCGCTCTATGTCAGCGATTACTGTGTGAATCGTTGTGCATACTGTAGCTATAACGACTGCCACAGCTTTTCGAGACGAAAGCTGAGCATGGACGAGGTTCGTGAAGAGGTCATTGAGATTCAGAAAATGGGTCACAAGAGAATCGCGCTTGAGGCTGGAGAGGATGATGAGAATTGTCCGATCGAGTACATTGAGGAATGTCTGAAGGCTGTTTATGACACCATGTCAGACACGTCGGGAGAGATCCGCCGCGCGAATGTGAACATTGCGGCGACAACGATAGAAAACTATCGCCGGCTCAAGTCTGCCGGAATCGGGACGTATATTCTGTTTCAGGAGACCTATCACCAGCCGACCTATGAGAAGTATCATCTGTCCGGTCCGAAGAGCAATTATCTATATCACCTTACCGCCTTTGACCGCGCCCAGGCCGGCGGTATTGACGATGTCGGGGCCGGAGTTCTGTTCGGACTACATGATCCGCTTTTCGAGACAATTGCTCTTATGATTCATAACGAGCACATGGAGAAGGAATGGGGAGTTGGCTTCCACACGATATCTGTCCCAAGGATTCGACCGGCTGACGGCTGTGATCTGAAAGCAATATACCCGAACGTTCCGAGCGACGAATTGTTCAGAAGAATTGTTGCCGTGATTCGACTTGCCGTACCGTACACGGGGATGATTATTTCGACCCGCGAAACGGCCGCCATGCGAAAGGATCTTCTGGACTGCGGCATTACCCAGCTGAGTGCATGCAGCGCGGTGGGTGTCGGTGGTTATGCTGCCGAGAGAAGGCTGCGGGAGACGGGCGTGCGAGATGAAGAGCTTGTCGCACAATTCGACAAAAGTGATGATCGTTCCGCGGATGAGATCGTCACCTGGCTTCTGTCTGAAGGCCTTATTCCCTCGTGGTGCACAGCCTGTTATCGTTCCGGCCGCACAGGAGACCGATTCATGTCGATGGCCCGAAGCGGAGAAATCAAGAACGTTTGCCATCCAAATGCGCTGATGACCCTGACGGAGTACCTTGAAGATTACGCTTCCCCTGTGGCGAAGGAGAAGGGCACAGTACTGGTAGATCGCGAGCTGGAAACGATTGCTGATTTGAAAGTCCGCGAGGCCACAAAGAAAAACATCGAAAAGATTCGGGCAAGACAGACACGGGACTTATTCTTTTAAGGCCAAGAACAGAACGGACACAGAATGTTTACACTATGTCTACAGTTGCCACATTGAAATCATATTGCAATAAAAATTCCCTTACTTTATTATGAAACCAATATATAAAGAAGGGAGACTTCTCATGAAATACTGTCCGAGATGTGGATTTGGAACAGATATTCTTACGGATTTATGTACGCGTTGTGGTCTTCGATTGGTTCCCGGCGAAGACGGCAACATCGATACATCAGAATACCTTCCCGGGATTGTTATCGATGCAAAGAAGAAGTTTGAAGAGTCTTCCTTGCCCCGTGCGGAGGAAGACTCCTCTGAGGAACTGACGTATCCTTTGGTTGACCGGCGTAAGGCGCCTCGTCCGGAGTTCGGTAAGAGAGAGAGTAAAATCTACGACGCGAAGCAGGCCTCGAAGTTTTACTATGATTATCAGGATCCCGAATATGTACCGTCTATTCTTGCTTCCGCGCCTCCGGCGCCCTCTCCTGATATGGAAGCCGGTGTACCGTCTGCATTTCTTTCGAAGTCATCTGCAAAGAATGTAAGAGGTGCCGCCAAGGGTGCTTCGGATTTACCGTCGGCGTTCCGGCCGCCTGTTGAGCCGGTTCCGGAATTTGCCGCAGTCTCTGCGTTCAAACCTCTCTCCGAGCCCTTGAAGAGCCGACCGGTACGCTCTCCCTTTAAGCAGGTGAAGCCTGCGGAGGAGACGAAGTCTGCGACAATAGAGACCAAGCCCGAAGAGAAGAAAGAACAGGTGCCAATCTGGATGCGAAGCAAGATCGTGGATTTTCATGATGACTGAGTGTTCGTGATTCGAAAGATGTGACGCGTCGGGCAATCCTGCCCGGCGCGTTTTTTTGCGGACATTGACCTGTGGCGTTATACTATATCTATTTGCGGAGGGATCTCATGGCAAAGGAAACCAAGACAAATGCGATGCGCATGCTGGACGCCGCCGGCATAGGCTATGAAGTGATCCGATATGAGGTGGAGGAGGAAGATCTGTCCGGAGTGCATGTTGCTCAGGTATGCGGCCTTCCGCAGGAGCAGGTGTTCAAGACACTGGTGCTCACAGGCGATAAGACAGGCTTTCTTACAGCCTGTATTCCTGTTGCGGCAGAATTGGATCTTAAGACGCTCGCGCTTCTTTCAGGAAATAAGAAGACGGAAATGATTGCGGTGAAGGAGCTTCTCCCGTTGACGGGATATATTCGCGGAGGATGTTCACCGATTGGTATGAAGAAGAATTTTCCAACCTATATCGATGAGACGTGCGTGCTTTTTGATAGGATATCCGTCAGCGCCGGCGTTCGGGGAGCACAGATCCTGCTTGCTCCGGATGATTTGATCCGGTTTATTTGTGCCGAGACAGGAGAACTCACGCGTGATTAAAGACGATGAAAAAGAGAAGGGCAAGCCTGTGATTGCTGTGATCGGCGGAGGACCCGCCGGTTTGATGGCGTCGATTGCGGCAGCGAAACAGAATACAGCTCAGATCATTCTTTTTGAGAAAAATTCTGAACCTGGGAAAAAGCTTCTTCTCACCGGCAATGGTCGCTGTAATGTTACCAACGCCTCAGAGGTGAGGGATTTTACAGGACACATCTTCGAGGGGGCCAAGTTTCTTCGGAAAGCGCTGCACACATTCTCTCCGTCTGACAGCATGACTTTTTTTGAAAACGCCGGTGTTCCGTTGAAAACAGAAGACGGCGGGCGGGTCTTTCCGGAAAGCGATCGTGCGACAGATATTCTGACGACTTTGATTCGCGAGGTGAACACTCTCGGTGTCGAGATCCGCTTAGATGAGGCAGTGATCCGGGTTCATGCATCAAAGGAGAAATCCGGGTTCATAATCGTGACAAAGCGATCCTCTTATCATGCCGACGTTTGCATCCTCTGTGCCGGCGGTTCGTCTTATGCGGCCACCGGCTCTGACGGAGACAGCCTGCGTTTGGCAGCAGACATGGGGCATTTGATCACGCCGGTTCGAGCCGGACTCTCTCCGGTCAGGCTTGAAGGAATGAAGGCGAGCGGGTTGGCCGGTGTCAGTCTGAGAGGGATCAGGCTGCGTCTTCTAGTAAGCGGCTCGAAACAAGCGCAGACCACCGGTGATGTCCTGTTTACGCATGTCGGGATGTCAGGGCCAGCCGTACTGCGTCTTTCGCGGTTCTTGCCACCCGATCCGTCTCTGTATCAGATGGCTCAGGTTGCGATTTCGCCGACTTTGATGCCTGAAATATCGGATGAGGAATTTGCCAGGCTCACTCTCGCAATCGTTACAGAAAATGCCAATCGCTTACTGATCCACGCATGTAAGGCGCTGGCGCCGGAAGCCTATGTATCCTTTCTTCTGTCGCGCAGCCAAATATCGGCGAAAACATTCTGTCGTGATTTGAAGAAGGAAGATCGACAAAGATTGATCCGCGCTTTCCGGTATCCGGAGTATACTGTTACGAGTCCGCCGGATCTCGGATCCGCTATGATCACCGTCGGGGGCGTCGCGACGAATCAGATCGACCCCGGCACCATGGAATCGAGGCTGGTCCCCGGCCTTTATGTGGCGGGAGAAGCGTTGGATCTCGATGCCGAGACGGGTGGTTATAACATCCAAATCGCGCTCTCCACAGGATTCGTTGCTGGATTACATGCGGCTTCGAAGCTTCGTGAAGGGCAATAAAGCCAGAAAACATGTTTTTTCGCTGTTCCGACAAAAAAACTGTCTCCCCACCTTCATGTTGAGACAGCTCTGACAAAAATGTCCGTATTGAGATAGGCCCTTTATTAGCCTACGTCATCTGCGTAGGTTCCCTGGTGAAACTGCATCTTCCAGATCCCGTCTTCGATGCGCCAGAGGGAAACACGGAGTGTTGTTCTGCGCTTCGGATCCGACTCTGTATGCTTAATCATCTTGTACGTTGCGAGGGCACTGTCCTCCGAAAGAAGGTGAAGTGAGAAGTCTACGATCTCCCAATCGCTCTCCTTTGCCGGGCCATGGGCAAAGGTATTCCCGTGATGGTAATGATATACTCTACCCGAGCTTCCGTATTCATAAAAAGAATTACTAAGGATTTCCGCGATCTTCTCCGGGGACTTGCGAATTTCTGGCCGCAGTAAGTCCTTCTCCTTCGTATAAATAATCGCTTCGATTCCTGTCATGCTTGCTTCCCCCTATGTCCAATAAAATCAACTATTC
Organism: uncultured Mageeibacillus sp.; assembly: GCA_964579245.1. Lineage (GTDB taxonomy): Bacteria > Bacillota > Clostridia > Saccharofermentanales > Saccharofermentanaceae > Firm-13. The sequence goes on along the minus strand of CAZOFY010000005.1, from coordinate 46,000 downwards.
CTGATTCTATCACAGGACAAGATAGAAAATCTATCTTCCGTAAAAGATACTTGATAATAAATTGAATTCAGGAATCATTTTAGTATGAATCCAAGCCGAACGGCTCGACGACACGAGGAAGGATACCTTTCATATGCGCGATAAGCACTCCGTAATTCACGATTGGAACAGCGTGGCTCCGCGCCTTCCGAATCCGGAACGACATTTCGCGATCATTCAGCATACAGGCTCCGCAATGAATGATCAGGCGATACGGACTCAGGTCATCAGGATAAGAGCCTCCGCTCGTAAAGATAAAGTCGAAGCTCTTGCCGGTATGCTCCCGTATCCATCGCGGCAGCTTCACCGTTCCGATATCATCACACTGACGATGGTGAGTGCAGCCTTCCGCAATAAGGATCTTATCCCCGGCTTTCAATGAATCGAGAATCCTTGCTCCTTCCAGAAGAGAAGGAAGGTCACCCTTGTAACGCGCGAAAAGAATCGAGAATGAAGTCAGAGGAATCTCTCGCGGGGTGATTTTCGAGACGAAGTCAAAGGCCTGCGAATCCGTTATCACGAGACGAGGCTTATCCTTCAGCGAAGAGAGCGTTGAGGCAAGCTCGGTTTCCTGTGTTACAACAGAAATTGCTCCGGCCTCGAGAACATCACGGATCACTTGCTGCTGGGGTAATATCAGACGCCCCTTCGGTGCGGCGGAGTCGATCGGCACAACGAGGACAACGATATCGTTCGCAGACAAAAGATCACGGACCAGCTGCTTCTCTCTGCCGCTATTTGGAAGAGACTGTATCAGGGCTTGTTTGACGGCGAGAATTCCCTCGCCTCGAAGGCCGGATGCTATAATGACAGGTGTAAACAGCTCTGAGGCCAATGTTTCTGCCATGTTCTGTAAATCATTCAGGTCCGCGTCCATAAGATCCGATTTATTGAGGACAACAACGCAGGGGATCTTCCGCTCCCGGATCCGCGTCAGGATCTCTCGTTCAAAATCACCGATTCCCGTACGGATATCGGCTGCCACAATCGCAATGTCAGTCTTCTCCAGAACCGCCTGAGCACGACCAATCCGCATGCGTCCAAGATCGCCCTCATCATCAAGACCCGGTGTGTCAATCATCACGACCGGGCCGATCGGCAACAGTTCCATGGCCTTATAAACCGGGTCCGTTGTTGTTCCGGCCACATCCGAAACAATAGAGATCTGCTGACCGGTCAGGGCATTGATCAGGCTGGATTTTCCGGCATTTCGCCTGCCGAAAATTGCTATATGGACGCGCTCGCCGCGCGGAGTCTCGTTCAAGCTCATATACTCACGCTTTCTGTTCTTTTCCGTGGAGGAACAGATAACATTATCGCATAAGCATGTACCTGGAAAAAGTATGATATCACGTAAATTTTCTTTTTTTTGAGCAAAGGTGAAGAGAGAAACGAGTATAATGGAAAAAAACGACTCGGGAGGAAGCATATGAAGAGACAGGACTACATCAGTTGGGACGAATACTTCATGGGGATCGCATTGATGTCCGCGCACCGGAGTAAGGATCCCGGCACACAGGTCGGAGCCTGCATCATCAGTCCGGAGAAGCGGATTCTTACGGTCGGCTACAATGGAATGCCCAGCGGCTGCTCAGACGACGAGTTTCCCTGGGCGCGTGAGGGATCTGCGCTCGAGACCAAGTATCTCTTTGTCTGCCATGCGGAAATGAATGCAATTTTGAACAGCGGACACAGCGACCTGAGAGGCAGCACAGTCTATACGACACTTTTTCCCTGTGCGGAATGCACGAAGGCGATGATCCAGAAGGGAATAACCTCGATCGTTTATCTTTCGGATAAATATGCCAAGGATGATCTTTTTATTGCCGCCAGAAGAATGCTTGACGCGGCGGGCGTTTCCTATCGCCCGTACACGCCGACAGGAAGAAAGATCGAGATCGAGGTCTGATTTATAAATACTTTGCTGGATTCAGTATGCTTTCTGGAGAAGGCAGCCTCTGGTTAAGAGACTGTCTTCTCTTCTTTTACTTCTGAAACAAGAGCCGGGAGCTTTTCGAAAAGCTTCTTTGAGCGAACGATGAAGACCAGTGACGCAACGGCGAAAACAGCAACATAGACTTCCAGCGCCCAGACAGGCAGTATGCCCTTCTGCGCGAAGACAGCGGGAATGTCCAGCATGAAATGCAGGAAGATTGCCAGTAGGAAGAATTTTTTCTTCCCGGAACGGACTGCATAGAGGACCAGGACGGACATGGCGACATGAAAGAGGAACGTCAGGATCCGCTCGACGCCCGCAAAGGCAAATAACCAGGACGAAGTGCTGATCAGGCCGTCCTTTGCTGCTACGAGGGCTTCCTGCGCGCTGGACGGAGAGCTTTTCAACACCATATCGAAAGATCCGGAATTGATCAGAAGTGAATAAATAAGGTTATTCATATACGTGAGTCCGACCAGTATCATCGCTTCGATACCGCCGTGTCCGATACCGAAGGCTATACCGTGCTTCCACTCGCGCGACTTTTTCAGGATGAATTTCATAACGAGGAACCGTCCGGTCTCCTCGAAAACGCCGGCGGCGATCGATCCGTAGAACGCCAGAAGCCATACGTTCCCCGTGATTATGTCACCGAGTCCGGGTATGACTTTCAGAATAAGAAAATGAAGGAGTTGCTCCAGAATAAGAGCAAAGAGGATAAAGGTTCCCGCCCCGGCGAAAACTGAAGCGACCCCGGGCTTCGGACGGTTCTTGAATAGAAAAATGATTGCAAGAAGAACGGGTCCAATCAGAGCGACTAAGAGAGAGAAGCATATTGTAATGATGGATGCTGTGCTGACCATAAAGACCTCCTGTTTGGCTGATTCTGATATTGCCTTGATTCAAGATGATGTGCGGTTGTTATATTGCAAGTATAACAGAAAGGTCTGAGAACACAAGATTTCTTTTCAATATTTTAAGAAATTGTAAACAAAAGATTTTTTTTTAGATTGTAAGAAAAAACATCTTGACGGTGAAACAGTATTAAAGTAGAATCACTATTATAGAATAAACAATAGCAAAGGAGGATGTGCCGTGAATGTACAATTCAAAAAAGGTGTATTAGACCTTTGTGTACTGTCGATGTTGAAGACAAACGATCAGTACGGATACGAATTAGCCAGTACGTTATCTGAGATCATTCAGATTTCAGATGGTACAGTTTATCCCATCTTAAGGAAGCTTGCCACGGATGGGCTGGTTACAACGTATTTGCAGGAATCGCAGAGCGGTCCTCCACGGAAGTATTACACATTAACCGGATTAGGCAGAAAGTCTTTGGAAGGCCTCCAGGAGGAATGGGTTTCTTTTGCCCGGAGTGTCGATCGGATTATAGGGGGTGGAGCGAAATGACAAGACAAGAATATCTTGATGCCATTCGCGGTTCGCTGGTAGGAATTCCCTCGGCAGAGTTACACGATATCTTGAGTGATTTCGAGGAACATTTTGATGTCGGCTTATCACAGGGCAAGTCTGAGCATGAGGTCTCGGCTGAGCTCGGGGATCCGGTCATCGTTGCCAGAACCTATATGGATCCTGAGCTTGTGACGGTCGGACACACGAGTGAAGAGAGTGAAGAACTGCCGTCTGCGGCCGCAACCGCCGCCGCTATCAAGGCGGGACAGGAGGATCTGGTCGGACCGAGAGTCTTCGTGGTTCTCTTGAACCTCCTCATTGCATGGTGGGTCGCGATCGCACTTTATGCCCTCAACCTCGCCTTCTGGCTTGCTACGGCATCGTTATTCGTCGGCGGGATCCTGACTCTTGTCACATTGTTTACCGGAGTCGAACTTTTCACCGCGGTTCTTCTGGCGGGCATCGGATTGATAGCGATCGGTGTAGCCACATGCATCTTCAGTTATTTTTTGACGAAATGGACGATTGTTGGGACCAAGGCATACATTGCCTGGAACAAGAAAGTATTTAATCAGGGATTCTGATAAGGAGTACAAATGAATGAAGAAATCGACAGTCATATTAGCAATTATAGCCATCATGAGTCTGGTCATTGGAATTACCTGCTTGACGATCGCGAGCGTTCAAGCAGTGACAGCGGGCTACAACGTTGCGTCGAAATCCCTAGAGGATTCAACCGTATGGAGCGACGCCTCAAAGGCCTTGGAATCGATGTTCGATACCTCGAAAGAGGGAGATAACGCTGTCACATGATCCTCTAAGGGACGGCAGCGGGCAACGATTTCGAGGATTCCCGCGCTGTAGACCATCACGTATTCAGACGATCACGTCATTGACGTGTGTACCAATACCATGCCCTCCCCGTATGGTAAGAAAAGCCCAAAGACAGTCTTCGTGTTCAAGAGATGAGACTCCCTCGTTTCATTTCAAGATTACCACGAGTTGTTAGCGGGTTTTTTCGCGTCTATAAATGAAGACGAAAAAGACAGACAGTACGATTGGGAATGTTCGAGGGGGACTCGCCTACATATTCTGCACCGATTTTCTCATAGAAACCACGCGAATGGGGGTCCGCGAAAAGAAACAGTCCGCCAATCCCTTCCTCTCGGCAGAGCTCCCGGGCGAACAGGATCAATTTGGTACCGATTCCGGTGCGGATGTGATCCGGCTTGATATACAGGTGTTCCAGCCAGAAGCCCTTGTGGATGTAAACGCTGCTCGCAAAGAAAGACCGCTTGATTTCCACGACAGAGAAATAGCCGATAATCGACTTGTTTTCGACGGCAACGTAGACACGGTTCGCTGCGAGGTATTCACGCGTGATTGTCAGTTCATCCTGCCAGATTTCAAAAAAAGAATCAGGATAACGCCAATATCTTTTTGAGGCAAAGGAGAGTGCCGTCAACTCTGTGCTGTCACTGCCGCGTGCTTTCCGAATATCAATCAAGATGATCCGCCCCCTCTCTTTCATTCTGGTGGCATGAGCTTGATCTATATCTATTTTATCACGAGAAAGAATAAGAAATGTATTGACAACTATATCGGCGCGCGATATAGTTGCATATATCGGCGTCCGATATAACGGTGGACGATACAGGAGGTAGGATTATATGGGAGAAAACTTAGAACGCGCGAGTCTCACAGAGGCAGTTTTCTATATTTTATTGTCACTTTATCAGCCCATTCATGGGTATGGAATTATGAAGACAGTCGACGAGTGGAGCGGCGGGCGAGTAGTGCTTGGAGCGGGTACCTTGTATGGCGCATTAAACACTTTGATGGACAAGAGTTGGATTGAGGCCTGCGCCGGTACAGACTCTCGCAAGAAGGAATATGTCATCACATCTCTTGGTCGCGAACAGCTGATGGAAGAAGTCAAACGCCTGGAGGAAAGATTATCGAACGCGCATAGAGTGTTGGGGGGGGATCAAGGATGAGGAAAGTAGTAATCAGGCCCTTCTGGAATGTTGAGAAGGAGCAGAAATGGATCAACCGGATGGCACAGAACGGATATGCTTTGATCGATTATTGCTGGATCCGCTATGTTTTTGAACCGACAGATCCCGGAGAATACACCTACCAGATTGATCTCTTAGAGAATAAGAGGAGAAGTCCGGAGACAGAACAGTATCTGGAATTTCTGCAGGAGTCAGATATTGAGGTGGTCGCGACTTATATGAGCTGGGTCTACCTGTGCAAGAAATCTTCTGCCGGACCATTCTATTTATACTCTGATAAGGAATCGAAGCTTAGATATCTTCGCCGACTTCGCAACTTCTGGTTTGCGATGGTATTCATGGAGATCTGGGTGGCTATGATTAACATGATCCCTGTTGGTATTGATGTTATTCGAGAAGGAAGTCCTTCAAGTGCTACAATCAATCTGGGCGGTGCAATTCTCTGTTTTTTGATAGGGGTTACAATGCTTGTGACTTGCCTTTATCCGGTTTTGACACAGATTAAAAAAATCAAGAATGAAATGCAGCTTTTTGAATAGGACTGGTCCGATCTGGCGTTGTTATTGCTGATAAAATATAGAGAATGAGGAGAAACGAACATGGAAACCAAAGAAATCGGAAGAAAATTAACTTTAAAACCATGGCAGGGGATCGTTTGGTTTATCATCGTGATGGTCATAATGTTAACTGGCGGCGCGGCGGTACAAATGCAGTTTGGTATGTTCGGTGTGGCGATCACTGAGGTCGGCCTGGCTGTTCTGGGTCTTGTACCACTACTTCTGTTTGATATCAACATCAAGGAGATGCTCCCGATCAAGTTGCCGAAGATCCGTCATATCGTCGGTACGGTCCTAATGTGGCTGGGCACATTCCTTCTTGCTACCCTTTCAACACTTGTTGTTGCGTATTTTTTCCCGAATAGCATGGCGCAGACAGCCGATACTATGAGTAACCTTATAACAAGTATTCCGGGGATCTTAGCCTTTTTAATCATTGCCATCATGCCCGCCATTTGCGAAGAGATCCTGCACCGTGGATTTATCTTAACGTCTATGCGCTCCATTAAGAAGGACTGGCTTGTTGTTCTTATCATGGGACTTGTTTTCGGAGTTTTTCATATGGATCCTGTCCGGTTTGCCGCGACAACTATCCTTGGGTTCGCACTTACCTATGTTATGGTCAAGACGAAGAACATTTTGCTTCCCGTTCTTTTACATTTCATCAATAACGCCGTATCTGTGTTAGCGAGCTTTTCGAGCCAATCTCTGGTGGAAAACACCAGTAGTGAAGCGGTCAAGAGCGCTCTTGCTTCCGGTGCTTCTCTGGGCGCTTATCTGATCATTGGTGCTGTGGCACCGCTCTTAATTTTCGCCGCTACGCGATTATTAACGAAGAAAGACAATACTGGTGAGCCTGTCGGCGAAGAGAGACCCAAGAATACATTTATCAAGCCTTTCCTGATCAACCTTGGTATCGGCGCGGCAATGTTTGCGGGAGGAGTTCTGCTTCTGGTCGGTAACGTTTTTTCCGATTCAGTCAATATAATAAAGACGGATTTTGCCATTAACGATGATACACAGCCATACGTCGCGGAATTTACTATTGATAAGGAAAAGTTATACAGTATGAGCTACAATTTAAGCACAGAAATCGGTGTGATTGAAATGACAATTCGTGATGATCAGGGAAATATTATCTATCAAATCGATGCGGCCAGCGTCTATGGAAACGATCAGCTTACCCTGAAAGAGGGGAAATACACAGCTACCTTCAGTTTTCTAATCAGTGAGTATGAGCAATATGCAAAAGATAAGGGATACGATTTCACGGACGAGGATAAGGTCGACTTAAGTCTCAACGGAGACCTGGATTCTATGCACGCAGCTCAGATATCCTTGATACTTGTGTAGTAGAAATTGATACAAAGCCAATATCGAATTCTCAAGGAGGAACTTGAATGTATCTTATCTGTAAGGGAATCGAAAACGATATTTTTAATGATCGCTATGGAAAGCATGTCCAGAAGCCCTGCTCTCCTCCGCTTGAAATCCATGAGGCTCCGGAGGGAACGGTATCCTTTGCCCTTTTTATGGAAGATTTGGACGCGTTTCCTGTGTGCGGTTTTTCCTGGGTACACTGGACGATTACGGGATTGAAGCAAACGTGCCTGGAAGAAGGGGCGAGCGCTAAACCGCACGATTTTATTGAAGGTCTGCATAGCCATTTCGGCGGATATCCCACTGAGGCGGTCAAGCATCAATCGATCGGTTACGGGTCGATGTCGCCGCCGGATCGTCCACACCGCTATGATATTCATGTCTACGCACTGGATTTTGACCCGGCTCTTACCACCGGCTTCTACATGAATGACATGTTTCACGCAATACAGGGGCATGTCCTCACACAGGCACAGATTCAAGGCGTGTATAGGAACTGAGTAAAGTCAGATCAGTAGGTTATTACGATGCGCTATCCTTTGAAAATGTCCATATTTCCCGAAGACTATACGGTCTGTCAGGTGCCTGATTTTTCTCAGGTCCACCTTGACAGGCCCTGCTCTTTTACCGCGTATACGGGAGAGGAGTATTCTCTTGTTTGCAGAACATCTGACGTGCCCGCGCTTACGGTGGCACGGGATGACGGCTGGCGGCTGATGAAGATCGACCAGGTCCTGGATTTCTCCCTGATCGGGATACTGGCGGATATTTCTTCGCTTCTGGCGGTGAGAGGAATCTCTATTTTTGCGGTGTCAACGTTCAATACAGATTATATTCTTGTCCGATCAACAGACCTGGCTCAAGCTGCCGAAGCATTGTGTGAGAATGGAGCTGCGGTTACTGATTTGAGCTGAGAACCAAAATGAGAAAAAGAAACGTTGTCCTTTGTTTTTTGGGCTCGTCATACCGTTTACACAACTTTGACCACTCCTCTGATGCGATAGAAGCAAGAAGGATTCGCATTTTCGATACTTGAATACGGCAAAACATCAGGAAAATCTGGTACAATTGGTAGTAGGGCATCTGATGAAACGCGTTTGGGACTGACAACTTGCCTGCGAGAAAATGAATATGCCGGAGGCGACGTATGAAAAAGCGATGGTGGTCTGTTTTTACTGTACTTATTCTGGTTATTTTTATCAGTTCGCCCGTGTTGGCGGACGTGGGCCCGAAGCCCTCCGTCACCGTGAAAATCCAGGGAATAGGCGATGATACCTGCTATGCGACGCTTCTTTCCGAGCGGGAGTCTACAGGCCCGGCGAGCGCATATGAAGGCACAGACCCGAGAAGTGAGATCGACCGGCAGGATTTTGACGTATGGATCAAGTTTGTTGAATTCGAGGGCGCTGACGGCTGCTTTTATCTTCAGCAGCACTGGTCCTGCAAGAACGATGAGAGCTTTACATGGGGTTATTACCCGCCGGATCCGTTCAAAGTCCTCCTGTATTTTCCCGAGTACGACAGCTTCGTCGTCAGCGGTATCACTGAGAGATACTCCTTTGAAAGCTACTATACCGTTGACTTGTCAGGGATCAATTATCGGGAGGAGGGCAGCGTCAATGCCATGACGGCCACGCCGCAGTCTTCCATCCTGCTGGATGGTCTGTCGATTATCTTTCGTCTTGTTGTGACACTGGCCATCGAGATCGGCATTGCCCTGCTGTTTCAGTATCGCGAAAAAAAGCAGATCCTTCTGATTATTGCCGTTAACCTTCTCACACAGGTCGGATTGAACCTTATGGTCAACCTGGCCTATGCAGAGGTCGGATTCTTCTTATCCATGTTAGCGTACGTGTTCCTGGAATTCTGTGTGTTTGTTGTGGAAGCGATCCTGTATTTTGCTCTCATGAAAAACCTGTCGACCAAGCCGATCAAGCGGTGGCCGGCCATTTTCTATGCGTTGGCTGCAAATGTCGCGTCGTTTCTTTTCGGTCTTGTTTTCTCAATCCTGCAGACAGGCGGGTTCTGAGGGTTTTGTAAAGCTGACCGATTTTTATGACGAAAACACCGGACGGCGAGGCATCGAATGTTCTCTCGGACGCAAAGTTCAAAAAAACGTTCAATATCTTGGCAGACAAGCCCGAAACGGTCACGAAGTATTTTTTTCCGAGAATCCTTGAAAACACCCATATACGAGCAATTCAAGCAGGAAGGCCGCTTACTTTCTGAGGACTGGAGTCAGTATAACAGCAAGACGGCCGTGGCATTTAAACCGAAAAACATGACGACTGACGAGCTGTTTGACGGCTACTTACGTTTCCGTCGACGATTCTTTTCACTACGGTCGTTTGTGAACGCGTTACCGACCTCCCTGATGACCTCGTATATATGCCTCGACAAAATGCCGGCATCATTCACTTTGTACTGTCTCTGGATAAAAAATACAGAATTCCGATTCATCTTTTCTATTACGAGGGGTATTCGATAGAGGAAATCGCACGTCTGATGAACGCTCGGCCAGCAACCGTCGGCACCTGGTTGGCGAGAGGCAGAAAACAGTTAAGAGACATGATAGGAGATGATTATTTGAATAAGAATATTTACCGAGACTCTATGCAAAAGCTGGAGTTCCGGGCTGATTTCGACCAAAAGACAATTGATGCGATGGAAAAAGCAGCAAGAAAATCCCCCGTACATTCCGGAGACAGATGCTCGAAAAGTCACTTCAAATGGCAGTATGCGGCCCTCCCCGCTTTAGCCTGCACGGCGGTGGCAATTGTAGTCGTGGCATACCCGATACTTCAAGAGCAATTAACTGTGTCAGAATCGACAGTGGATGTCTCGTCATCAATAGCCGCAAGTTCGTCAATAGGTTCAAGCGAATCAAGCCGTTCGACCAACGTAGGGGGAGAAGCTTCTGTGCCACAAATCGCCGTGGTCGACGCAAGTGCATATAGCGGCGAGGGTTTGGATAGCATGGCTGCGCCCAAGGCGGGTGAAGTCCGCTTCGATCAAGAGGTGTTCCGTGCTATGGAAGATCCAGCTACGGATGCGCTGTATTTCTTTGTCGAAATTTCACCTATTCCGGATTTTAATGCAACCGAACCGGGCAGCATGGAAGACTACGTATACAAAGGAAGAACAATATCCGAGTGGCAAGTCCTTGTCGATTTGGCAAATGGAACGTACCTGTTCGACGAGTATAACGGCGACCACGGCGGGAAGATAACCGAAGAGGATTATTATGCGGCCATAACCGAAGCTAAATCGCTTGATGCCGCCGCATGCTTAGCAGTGGCCGGCGAAGAATACAAAGCGAAGTTTGATGCGACATATCCAGATCTGGAAGCGTTGAGGATGGATAACATCGAAACAGAGTGCAAAAGACTCAAGGATGCGGGATTTGATGTCAGGCTCTATGAGACTTGGACATACTTCGGTAAAGGAGAAAAAGAATACTTTTTTGTTTTGGCAGGACTTCTCAATAAGTCTGATCTGAAGGCGCTTCAGGACGAAAACGCCAACCCTCAATTGGCAATCTCCGTTTCCTGGGTGAGAAACGGAGACGGCCTTGAGCGTTGGGATGATTCGAAATGGAATCAACCTTAAGTGTGTGCCGATGTGGTTCGTCCACCATGGTTTGAGGGGGCATTTTCATATGCCAAGGTCCATACCTGCGATTTCGGGGACGAGTCGCGTCTGACACCGGGTGATGATTTCTATGTTGCTGATCTTGATACGGCGATCGGCACGGTCAGGATCGGTGCTATGATTTGTTTTGACAGAGAATTTCCGGAAAGCGCCAGAATTCTCATGCTAAAAGGCGCCGAGATTGTCCTTGTCCCGAATGCCTGTCCGATGGAGATTAACCGCCTATCGCAGCTGCGCGGCAGGGCTTATGAGAATATGATGGGGATCGCCACCTGTAATTATCCAGAAGGTCAACCGGATTGCAACGGGCATTCTTCGGCCTTCGACGGTGTCGCGTATCTGCCGGAGTTATCGGGATCAAGGGACACCTGTATTGCAGAAGCAGGGGCGGAGGAAGAAATACTTCTGGCCGAGATTGACATGGACATGCTGCGCGCGTACCGGGAAAGGAAGTCCACGGAAATGCGTACCGTCATCCACAGAAGTATTCTTTGCTTGTTGAGGACAAGATAAACGAGCCTTTCATCCGAAGTGATTATCGAAGATAAGAGCATAGAGGAGCCATATAAAGTATAATCAAGATGTTAGAACATTTTCTTGGACAGGATCGGAGTTTGTCTTCTCGTTATGGTACAATCGTGTTCTTTATCGGCTTGGTCGTGGACGATCCTTGGGCATAGCTTGGTTCAGTCGATCTAGTAATGAATCGGACACAGGCTGGTGCGAAAATGTGCACGGCGAAGGAGAATGCGAATGAGATTCTTATTTTGTAATATCGCATGGATGAAGTTTTACCAGGGCACAATCCCGAAGATTGATGTGCCCGTTGGTGGAGGAGCTTGGACCGGGAAAAGAAGAACGGCGTATGAAAGCGAGAACTTTGTTGCACGTCCATTGACTACTGAGGACAAGCAAAACAAGAGCTACTGTTATGGAAGCGTGTTCTTAAACTCCAAAAGAACGAATCTGCACATTGAACGTCTTGAGGGCTGCGAGACTGTGGAAAACGAGCCGTTCGCAAAGGATGTGCTGGTGGTCTGGTGCGCTTCCGGGCATATCGTTGGTTGGTATAAAGATGCAACCGTATTTCGGCAAAATCAGAACAGATTTGTTGCGGACAAAGCCGGTAAACAGATTGAGCGCGTGTATAACATTGAAGCAGAAGCAGATCATTGCCTTTTGCTTCCCGATGAGGACCGGCTTAAGACGTGCTGGAATGCCCCCCACGTAAATACCAAGGGGGCCCAATTTGGCTTTGGGCAGGCAAACGTATGGTACGCACAAGAGGAAGAGGCACGGAATTATGTAAAGAAAATCTCTCGCCAAATCGAGAAATATGACGGAGAGAATTGGGCGTGCGGACGACGTATTCCAGCCTGCACGGGGGACCGTATCGTGATTAAAAGAGGGCATAAGGAGAATGACCTGGAGTTCGATTTTGTACTTGAAATCGAAGGAAGCCGCCCACCTGTTCATGATATGTGCGAGGGCAAGTGTGTCGGCGAATCTTTTCACTACAAAGGTCAGAAATACACATTGATCACGGTGGAGAAGAAGAGCAGCATCTAAATAGGAACAAAGCCACTTGGATTCGACTGGGAAAAGGCCGTGAATTGCACACGGAATCTTTAGATTTTAAGTGATTTAGCGATATTTCTGAAAATGGTACGGAAACGCGAAGAATAACATAGCGAAAACTGACATATTTAAGGTGTCGCGGATTGAGGTTAAAGGGAGTGCGTGTTTCGATGACACATACTCTTTTTTTATTCTGTAATCAGTATTGTAGAGCGTACGTTTCAAACCGCAGAGGGAGAGAAAAAATGAAGCAAGAACACAACCGTGTCATCCCTGTCATCGCCGCGATTTCGATCCAATTGTGCCTCGGTACCGCGTATATCTGGAGTGTTTTCCAGGCAGGTATCGCGGAGAGCCTTTTTGCAGGAAATAATGCCAACGCGGCCCTTACCTTCTCGATACTTTTGGCGGTATTAAGTGTCGGCAGTACGATCGGCGGTAAATTACAAGACAAGATTGGGCCGAGATTGACCGTTATCATCGGCGGCGTCATTCTCGCTATTGGTTTTTTCTTTGCATCATTTGCGTCAGCCGCTTTGCCTTGGCTTCTCTGGGTCACATACGGAGTATTAGGCGGCTTGGGAATGGGATTTATTTACTCCACAACCATTGCTTGCGCACAGAAATGGTATCCCGATAAGAGAGGTCTCATCACGGGCGTTATCGTATCAGCCCTTGGATTTGGAGGCGTTGTGTTTACGCCAATCGTTGAGTCGATTATTAAAAATTTCGGCAATGGAATTCCCGGACAAGGGGAATTGGCATCCTTCCGGATCCTTGCGTTGATCTTTATCGTTGTATGCTCTGTCGGCGGTTGGTTTATCAAGAACCCTCCCGCGAATTATGCTCCGGAGGGTTGGGTCAATAAAAACCCTGCGGCAGCTGCCTTGGCCATGAAGCCGTCCGAGGTTCTGAAGACTCCGCAATTCTATTTGCTGACATTCTCCCTGATGCTTGCCTGTATGGGTGGACTCATGATGATCGGATTTGCCAAGCCGATTGCCGTAGCTCGCGGACTCGCAGAAACCGCGACAGTAGGAGTGTTTGCCATCACAATGTTCAATTCTTTCGGCAGACTCTTCTGGGGATTTGTATCGGATAAACTAGGTCGAAAGAGAACTGTGGTATTACTCCTTGGATTGACTGCGGTATTGTCCCTGTGTGTTAATATTGCCACCGGCTACCTGGTTTATGTTCTGATTGCCTGCATTGGTTTTGCTTACGGCGGGTTCTTAAGCACATTCCCGGCCTTTACGGCGGATCTCTTTGGCGCGAAATACAACGCTACGAATTACGGAATTGTCTTGATAGGATTCGGAATCGGTGCAGTCGTTGCATCATACATTGCCGGCTATTATAAGAATATTGCGGCAACGGATATCAATTTGATGTTTCCCGCGTTTGTTATTGCGTCGATTGCCGCCGTTGTTGCCGTTATATCTGTCCTTTTAATCAAGCCACTAGTCGCGAGAAAACAAGAGCAATAAGACGATAGATTCAATTCACATAGGCATGAATTTGACATGAGACGTGTTTGGAAATATATGCGAGGATGGAGGTCTGATAGCCGGAGCCCGTCCCGATTTCCAGCACGTTTTTTTCACCGTATTCCTTTCGGCTGTAAATAATCACATACAGTCGTTATAAACGACTGATCATATGAAATTAATAGTTTCTCCATATATTTCTGATAAAATTTTAATAAGATAAAATATAATTAATGTTTTGTAGTTATGTTTCATAAATAAGAAAGGAGAGTTCGTATGCCTGTTATTACGATTTCGCGCGAGTTTGGAAGCGGCGGAGATGTGATCAGTGAGAAAGTTGCACAATCTCTTGGATACTTATTCATTGATAAAAGCGATATAGAGAAAGTGCTTGACCAATATGGCTTAGTGACCTTTAAGTATGTATGCAATTCAGATCAGAGCATATGGAACCGGTATGATCAGGGCAAGACGGAAATTATTTCGATGCTGAACCAGACCATCCGGGCATTCGCCAGAGAAGATAACAGTGTCATAGTCGGCCGAGGCGGATTTATCGTTCTGAAGGATTTTTGCGATGTCCTTCATGTCTGCATCCACGCACCATTTGAGAGAAGGGTGGATAACATCATGCAAGACCGGGGGATGAATTCCCGCGAAGAGGCAGTGGCGATGGTCAGTAAGAACGATCGTATAAGTAAGATCTTCCTGCAGACATTCTACAATCACAAGCATACAGAAGCTGACATGTTCAGCCTGTCAATCGATACGAGTCAGATTCCGGCGGACATTGCCTGCAAATGGATACTGGAAGCAACGGAGCTCCTGGATAAGAAGACGATTGATGTAGCATCAAGTATAGCGGCAATCGATGTGAATTCTGTGCTGGCAAGTACAGTGGAGGAAGTAACCGCTTCGCTGAGACAATAAGTCGAAACCGCATAGAATATTAAACACATCGGAATGTCTTTCAATACGTGACCGGCCGGGCCGGTGAAAAGAATCGATGAAATATGTGAAAAGGGAGTTAACGTTATGGCAAAGGCTTTATTGTACGATCTGTTCGGTTTCGGGGAGATTCCGGGAAAAGTAAGAGAAGAGATAAAGCGTCAGGACATTCTGCTTGAAGATGAAGGTGTCCGGTCTTCGATAACGTTTCGCAACTATCGAGCTCCCGGCAAATTTTTCGGGCTCAAGAAGAGGTCGTTCATCGGTTCTGTTTTTCTGACAAAAGATTGCCTGCAGTGTCAGAATGGAGCGAATACTCTAGTATATATTCCCTTTCGGGATGAAGAGGCTCTCAACCATATTGCGTTGTCACTGAAGGGGGAGCATAAGCTGTCCGTAAAAATCGACGATGCTTCCTATTATAATCCCGACACTTCGGGTCAAGTTGAATATGTTTTCTCGACTCCTCTTGCGGAGCAGCTACTCGAAAACTATGATCGAATGAAGAGCACCGGAGGATTGCTTCACTGAGGGAGCGTTCTGTTGCCGGCAAGGTGATTCCTGTTGAGAACAATGATTTCTATCGTCCGCGTTTCAATTCAAGTGAAACTGCGGGTTTATTTCTTGTTGCGGTATACTGAACTTATCTACCCCCGAAGAAATTTTTTAAAATTAAATACCAATCCTTGTAACCTTTCCTTTGTTTTCACATCAAACGTGTGTAAAGCAAAATGAGGAGGACCGCACGTGGCAGAATTCGAGGAAATCTATAGCACCTACGCCCGCCGTGTCTACCGGTTTCTTCTGGCGCTTTCAAGGAACACGTCTGTCGCGGAGGAGCTGACGCAGCAGACATTCTATCAGGCATTTCTACACATCGGGCAATTCGAGGGGCGCAGTAGCCTGTTTACCTGGCTGTGCCAAATCGGGAAGAACGAATGGTTTCGTGAGTGTCGACGCTCACGTATGTTTGCCGACGAGGATACGGATGAGGTTCCCTGCGATTGTGCGATGGACGAAGAGGTTTGCCGCAGGGAGGAGACCGGACGGGCAGTGCGCGCGCTGTGCGGGCTTGAGACTCCTTACCGCGATGTGGTAATCCTGCGGATTTATGGGCAATTGCCATTCTCGGAAATCGCGGCACTTTTCGCGAAAAGTGAGAGCTGGGCCAAGGTGACGTTTTTCCGCGGAAAAGTGAAGCTTAAGGAAAGGATTGGAGGAGAAGAATGATTACTTGTGATGTAGCGAAGGATTTGTTGCCGTTAATAGCGGCGGGGGATTGCTCGGATGCGACAAAGGCGGAGGTCGAGGAGCATGTAGCGTCTTGTGCGTCATGCCGGAGGGACCTTGCGATGATGAAGGATCCGGCGGTCGCGGCGGAGACAAAGCAGGACAAGGAGAGAACGGGAGAGCTTGCCAAGGAGATGACGTTCAAGAAGGGTTTCCGGAAGATTCGGCGCAGGTGGTTGATCTCGATCGTCTGCGTGCTCTGTATCCTGCCTTTGAGCGGGCTGGGAATTCTCGGCTATAATGACGTCCGGGGAGAGGGATACGCGTACTCGAACCTTGATGATGCACTTACGGTAAGGGCATTTCTGGAGTGCTTGAAAAACAAGGACTATGAGGGCGCCTTCACATATGTTGACGTAGAGGGTTTGTATGAAAATGTGACGGTGGCGACGGATGACTCGTGGGCGATCGATTTCTCGAATTACTATACGGCGAAAATCGGCGGCGCGATGTATTACGTCTCAAGCTGGCAAGATCTGGGAGCTTACACTGATTACTCGGCAGAAGGCAGGGACGCGAAAATCTGGGCAGAGGTTATTCTCGAAAATGCTAGAGGTGGAAGTTCTACACCGATTCCAAAGCATATTTTCGCTGAGGCGGCAGCCTTGGCAGGCGAAGAAACGGATGAAGAGATCACTGTTCTTACACTCAATAGCGAGCTCCCGAATACCGATTTTACGTATATGGAATGTGTCGCAATAAATGGAGAGGCCTACTATATTCCTACACGCAGCGGCCGCGCTTCCGGACCGGTCTGGGATAGCAACGCGGGATTTATTCCGGAAGAAATTTATGCAATCATGAGGAAAGATCAACAGGATCAAGATGCGAGAAATAACGCAAAACTGGATCAGTACAGGAACCTCGGGCTTGAAGAATTCACCCGACTTCTGAAGGAAAAGTATATTTCAGGGTTTCAGGAGCTTGAAGCACAGGGTTTTAGCCTGAAGAGCTATTCAATCGGGACGCCGATGAAGAACAAAGGGATTTTCCCGGGGATCATTCTACAGGCAGAAGACAGCTGGTCTTTCGATGTTGATACCCTGCTGAACGAGAGTGCCGATGGACTACAAGGCGATATACGTATTGGCATTAGCGACGGAAAGATCCAACTCACAGGTATAACATACTACGAATCCATCGATTTAAGAGAAGTACAATTCATTAACAATATTCTTCCGAATCCGTATTTGTTTGAGAAAGAAACAGATGAGATCGGTTTCCGATTCTACTAAGTTCGAAGATTTCGGTTTACGAGCGGCCTTTCGAGGCCGCTTTTTTCGCTTCTCAGCTATTTTTCTCGGACCGGAAGACAAACTCCAATTGACCGAAGGATTTGTGTGATTTGCGCGGCCAGCGTTCTCAATTCGCTGCGCTCACCATTTGCGCGGCCAGCGAGCTCAATTCGCGGCGCTCACCATTTGCGCGGCCAGCGAGCTCAATTCACTGCGCTCACCATTTGCGCGGCCAGCGAGCTCAATTCGCGACGGCATATTCATCAAATAACTTGACACTTTAGCATGTTGTCAATGACAAACCTACTCAATCGGCAGTTGAGCGCATTTTGGTAGGTGCGCCGACTCCCCGGCGCGGATTTTTTATCAATGACAAACCTACTCAATCGGCAGATTAGAGCATTTGAGTAGGTGCGAT
>CAZOFY010000005.1:0-27947 GCA_964579245.1 uncultured Mageeibacillus sp. | reverse complement strand
TTATCAATGACAAACCTACTCAATCGGCAGATTAGAGCATTTGAGTAGGTGCGATGGCCTCCCAACGCGGGTTTTTTATCAATGACAAACCTACTCAATCGGCAGATAAGCGCATTTGAGTAGGTGCGCCGGCCCGAGACATTGACGAGTGGCTTCTGTGTCTCACCCAGGAAGTCGATACGCAGGGGGTGCTCTTTCTTGCGCGCCCGACGCTGCCTCCCTGGACTTGAACTGACCCCAGAACGTTGACTCAATTTAGCAAGGATGACTCAGGCAAAAAGAAGACGCTGCAAATCACAATCGCGATGATTGGCGAACCGGATCTGTTTGTCCTCGATTAACCGAACTTCTCCCGCATATGTTTTTTTGGACACAGTATACAAATCTGTCCTTGTCTTTTTTGGAGGAGAGACCGGTGAAAGCACTTCTGGATGCGTTGAATCGCCCTGTTGTGCCTTTTCGAAAAAAGAATCGAGTCGTGGACGCCGGCGAGGTTTAAAATATCATCCTGTGTTGACATATTCTTTTCGTGAACGTACAATAATCGGTAATCGCTTAATGCGTATATAACAACATGCGATGACGGAGAAGAGTAGCCGGGTGTTTTCAAACAGGGACGAAGGGTCACAGATTGAGAGCCTTTCGATGAGGGAAGCCTACGCGAAGTTCACTCCCGAGCAGATCGGCTGAACGCCCGCGAATGTGGGTCTGTAGGCGGATACGGAGGTTCACCGTTAACGGAACACGGATGTATGCGACAATTTGGTCGCCGCATTCGGTAATGAGAGCTTCTTCGACAAAGATGAAGGGGAGGCTAAGATGGGTGGTACCACGGATTGATCCGTCCCGTCGCTTTGCCGTTAATCGGCATCGCGGCGGGCGTTTTTTATTACGGGCTCAATAAATCAGGTAGGAGAAGGGAAGGAATGGGTATGGCGAGGAAGGAAATTGCGACGTATATCTGGAACCCTGAGGTCGAATGTATGGCCCCGGAAAAGATGCGGGAGCTGCAAAGCGAACGTCTTATCAAGTGTGTGCATTACATGTATGAGAACGTGCCGTATTATTCGGCGAAAATGAAAGCGGCCGGTGTGGAGCCGGGTGACATCAAAGACATCGGAGATCTGTATAAGCTTCCTTTCACGGATAAGTTTGACTTCCGTGATAATTATCCGTTTGGAATGTTTGCCGTACCTCGCGAACAGATCGCGCGTATTCACTCCTCTTCGGGTACGACGGGGCGCATGAAGGTTGTCGGTTATACCAGAAATGATGTTGCCCTCTGGACGGAATGCCTTTGCCGCTCGATGGCAAGAAGCGGTGTCGCCAAGGGTGACCTCGTTCATGTCGCATACGGTTACGGATTATTCACCGGCGGATTAGGACCGCATTACGCCTGTGATCCTCTTGGCGCTACCGTAATTCCCGTGTCGGGCGGAAATACACCCAGGCAGATTCAGATCCTCCGAGAGTGGAAGCCTTCGGTCATACTTTGCACACCGTCCTATATGCTGCATATTGCGGATGAAATGGACAAAATGGGTGTCGGACCGGATGAGATCCAGTTGAAGTCCGGCATTTTCGGCGCAGAGCCGTGGACAAAGGAGATGCGGGATCAGATCGAGTCGAAGATGCATTTGCGCGCGTTCGATATTTATGGCCTGTCCGAGATCTGCGGGCCCGGCGTTGGCTGCAGCTGCTCGCACTCAGACCTTCTTCATCTGGAGGTCGATCATTTCCTGCCTGAGGTAGTGGATCCCGAGACAGGGAAGCCTCTGCCGGAGGGCGAGCTCGGCGAGCTGGTGTTCTCATCGGTCACGAAGGAGGGTACACCCCTTCTTCGCTATAACACGCATGATCTGACAAGAATTTTCTATGACAAATGTGAGTGCGGACGCACAACACCCCGGATGGAGAAGGTAACGGGCCGCGCGGACGATATGATGATCATACGCGGAGTCAATGTCTTCCCGTCGCAAATCGAGGCAGTCATGCTGACCTATAGTGAGGTTGAGCCGCATTACATCATCAACGTTGATCGCGTCAACAATCTCGACCGTATGACGGTCAAGATCGAGATGACAGGAGCGTTTTTCTCGGATTCAATCGCGGACATCGAGCGGATCGAGAAGAAGATCGCTGATGATATTGCGTCGGTCACAGGCGTTCACGCGCGAATCACGCTTTGCGAGCCGAGGAGCCTTCCTCGATCCGAGGGAAAGATGAAGCGTGTTTACGACACGAGATTCACCACGTAAATTACGATATGTCAGTCCTTGTAGCATTTGTAGGCAGCGGCATAGCCGCAAAGAAGGAACCTTTGCTGTCGCGGATAAAGAAGAAGTAAGCATACCCGCGGCTTGGAATCCTGTATAATGGTTCGTATATACGAGAAGTAAGGTAGAGACGGTAGGAGTATTGGCACATGGATAGGAATGAAGGCACGGCGGGCACGGCCGAGGCTGTCACCGGCGATACTGCCGGAACGCCAGATACGGTCCGTATCATCTCGAAAATCGGCATCATTGGCCTCGGATTGATCGGTGGTTCGCTGGCGCGCGCTTTTCGAAAAAAATCGAAAATCGACCGGATCGTCGCTGTCGATACGGACCGGGAAGCCGGTATGCGGGCGATGGCAGAGGGCGTGATCGATGCGTTTTCGACGCCTGCCGAGGGATTCGGGATTTTGGATGGATCTGACCTTCTGTTGATATGTACGCCGTTTCAGACAATCGGACGATTTATGCCCGAGATTGCCAAGCTCAGTGTCGGGATTCTTTCGGATGTCGCCTCGATCAAGAAACCGGTTATGGATCTGATCCGGCTGCCGAATTTTATCGGCGGACACCCGATGGCGGGGTCGGAAAGGACGGGATATGCCTGTTCGAACGCGTCGCTTTTCGAGAATGCGCTGTATGTACTTTGCGTCGGTGAGGGATGTACGGTGTCGGAACTCGAGATCCGGGCTTTTGAAGATCTGATTCGCAGCATTGGTGCCGCTCCGGTCCGTATGTCAGCACAGGAGCATGACATGCGCGTTGCGGTGATTTCACATCTTCCGCACGTTGCCGCTTCGGCGTTGTCGCTGTTGGCGTCAAGGCAGAATGACTCACATATGGCCGCACTGGCCGCGGGCGGTTTTCGGGATATCACGAGGATCGCATCAGCGGATCCTGGTCTTTGGGCCGGTATCACGGAGGCCTCTTCGCCGGCTTTGGTTCCGGTTCTGGAGAAGTATATCGAGCTTTTGGAGCAGGTCAAGTCACAGCTCAAGAATCACGAGACACGGGGAGTCGAGAGCTTTTTCTCGGAGGGAGCACATTATCGCAATCATCTGCCGACGGACGGACGCGGGGCTCTGGAGCCGAATGCCTCTTTGACGGTCTATCTCGAGGATAAGCCGGGAGCATTGGCTTCCATTACGTCGCTTCTTGGCGCGAAGAACATCAACATCCGCAATATTAACATCCGGAATTACCGCACATACGAAGGCGGCCAGCTGCATTTGCTTCTCGGAAACAGTGAGGAAGCTGCGAATGCGGCGATGCTTCTGAAGGAGGCCGGATATGAGTGTGATTAAGTACGGACTGATTGGGCATCCGCTCGGACACAGTCTTTCCCCCTATATACATGAACGTATCATGGATGAGATGAGTATTAAGGGCCGTTACGAGCTGTACGATGTGAAGCCGGAGGAACTCAAGAAGGATTTCCCGCTTCTTATGCGTGACCTGGCGGGCGTGAATGTCACGATTCCACATAAGACAGACGTGATCGACATGCTGACCGGACTTGACTCGTCGGCGGCTTCCTGCGGTGCCGTGAATACAGTCTGTAAGGGACGCGGGTACAATACGGATATCGATGGATTCTTGCATGCGGGACCGGATCTTACTAAGAAAAAAGTGTTGCTCTTTGGCGCCGGCGGAGTCTCGCGAATGATGGCCTTTGAGGCAATCAAACGGGATGCGCAGGTGCGAATCTGTGCCAGAAATGAAGAAAAGGCTAAAAAACTGGCTTCTGAACTCTCGTTGATTAACGCCTCGCGGATTGAGGTTATTCATGAGGAAGACATTTATGCGATAACGGATTCCGAGGTCATTCTGAACGGGACACCTGTCGGAATGTGGCCGTTTTGCGGGGAGACTCCCTGCCCGAAGGATGCATTCCGTCCGGAGCAGACGGTTTTCGACACTGTTTACAATCCGGCGGCAACGCGCATGGTACTTCATGCGCGAACGGCGGGCGCCAAGGCTTCCGGCGGACTGACGATGCTTTTCGCGCAGGCAGTCGCGGCCCAGAAGATTTTTCATCCGGACAAGGTTTTTGATGATGCGCGACTACGGTCAATCCTTCCGGATCTGGCACTTGAAATGCTTAAGAAATCACCGATGAAGTATGTTTTTACGGGATTCATGGGTGCGGGGAAAACGACGATCGCCCGGGATGTGGCAGAACGACTCGGGATCGATATGCTCGACCTCGACGAGGAGATCTGCAAAGCCCGAGGGATCACTGTTTCGGAGATATTTGCACAGGACGGAGAAACCGGTTTCCGCAGGACGGAGGCTATGGTGCTCGATGCACTCTTAACAAGGCCGGGCTCTGCTGTCATAGCCGGCGGAGGGGGAGCAATCATTGAGGAGCGGGTCCGTGACATCATCCGTTCCCGCGGCGCGATCACGGTATATCTACATGCGAGTCTGGATTGCTTATGGAACCGGGTCGGGAACTGTACCGGACGCCCTTTGATTCAATTCCCTGATGAAGAAGAGTCGGCTCGATTTAGTCGGGTGGCCAGTCTTTACGAGATGCGGCTGCCGATCTATGAGAAATACTGTGATTATAAATGTGATGCGGAAAAGAAACCGTGTGAGGTGGCTGACGATATTGTAAGCGCCCTCGGATATGGAGGAGATATATGATACTTGTATTAAAAACAGGTGTAACTAAGGAAAAGGTCGAAGGACTTTGTACATTTTTGCAGACAACTTACGGAGTACAGACAAATCCTATATTCGGATCTGAGACGACGATCATAGGCTTGGTCGGCGATACAGGCTCGATCGAGAAGGAAACAATCGAGCTGCTTGACGAGGTCGATCGCGTCGTAAAGGTCCAGGAGCCCTATAAGCGTGCTAACAGAAAGTTTCATCCGGACAATACGGTCGTTACTGTCGGTGACGCAGTTTTCGGCGGCGAGAAGATCGTCGTCTGTGCCGGCCCGTGCTCGGTGGAATCCGAGGAGCAGGTATTGGGCATTGCCGAGTCGGTCAAGAATTCGGGCGCGTCGCTCTTGCGCGGCGGCGCCTTCAAGCCACGCACCTCGCCGTATGCCTTCCAGGGTCTGAAGGCGGAGGGACTGATGTATCTGAAGCGTGCGAGGATCAAGACCGGCTTGCCGGTCGTCTCCGAGATCACGAATCCCTCGCAGCTAGAGCTGTTCATGGAATTCGTCGATGTCGTACAGGTCGGAGCAAGAAATATGCAGAATTTCGAGCTATTGAAGGAGCTCGGCCGTATATCGAAGCCGATCCTTCTGAAGAGAGGCTTTTCGAATTCGATCGAAGAATTGCTGATGTCCGCCGAGTACATCATGTCAGGCGGCAATACACAAGTGATTCTATGCGAGCGCGGGATTCGCACCTTTGAGACCGCGACGAGAAATACACTTGACATCAGCGCGATTCCGATATTAAAATCCCGCACGCACCTTCCTGTCGTCGTCGATCCGTCGCACGCCGGCGGAATGGCATGGCTCGTCGAGCCACTCGCAAAGGCAGCGATTGCTGTCGGTGCGGACGGCTTGATTATCGAAGTGCACAACGACCCGAAGCATGCGCTTTCCGACGGTCAGCAGTCGTTGACCCCGGAGGCGTTTGACGATATCATGCATCGCTTGAGGCCGGTCGCCGAATCCGTCGGCCGGACCATCTAAAGGAGGTACTTATGCCGCAGATCATGGCCAACACGAACAACGGAAACTACCCGATCCACATCAGCTCAGGTGCGCTCGCACATCTTGGGGTGATCGCTGCGGAGACCGTGAAAGGACGCAAAGCCTTTGTCGTGACCGACTCGAATGTAGCTGCTCTGTATCTGGAAAAAGCGGTCCTTTCTCTGAAAAATGCAGGTTTTAATGTTTATTCATGTACCGTGCCCGCAGGAGAACCATCCAAATCGCAGCAGATGCTATTCCTTCTGTACGATCAGTTCCACGACGCTATGATCAGTCGTACAGACCTGATCATAGCCCTCGGCGGCGGAGTTATCGGCGATCTGACCGGGTTTGCCGCATCCTCCTACCTGAGAGGTTGTCCTCTGATCCAGGTTCCGACGACGCTTCTTGCGCAGGTCGATTCTTCGATCGGCGGAAAGACCGGCATCGATCTCCCGTATGGTAAGAATCTGGTCGGAGCCTTCTATCAGCCGAAAGCCGTTGTTATTGACCCGAGTGTACTGTCGACCTTGTCCCGCGCCCGTATGGCGGAGGGCATGGCGGAGGTCATCAAATATGGCTTGATCCGCGATGAGCTTCTTTTCGCGTCGATTGAGCGCGGCGCATTCGACCTCGGATTCATTCTTGAGCGATGCATCCGCATTAAGACAACCGTTGTTCAGAATGATGAATTCGACACGGGCGAGAGAATGCTCCTGAACTTCGGGCACACACTCGGACATGCCATCGAAAAACTGACCGGTTACTCGGTACTTTCTCATGGCGAGGCCGTCGCAATCGGTATGGTCTATGCCGCCATAATGGGAGAGAACGCCGGTATCACGCCGGGCGGGACCGCGGACCGCATCCGTGCGGTCCTGAGCAAGTGGCAGCTGCCGACCAGCACGGAGCTTCCTGTTCGTGACCTGTACGATACGATGATGTCGGATAAGAAGAAGCTGTCCGGTAAGATTTACTATGTTTTTCTGAAGAAAGTCGGCGACGCCGCAACCTTCCCGCTGTCGCCCGAAGAGCTGCTTCCAGCGATGGAAAAGGCGTTTGAGGCGTAAGCTATGATCTGTCCGCACGAAGACAAGTAAGCCGGAAGGAGGGATCAGACCGCAATGATCAATCAGCCCAGAATACAAATCACCCCGTGTGATTTGGAAGGATGTATCCGCGTCCCTCTCTCGAAAAGCCTGCTGCACCGCTCGCAGATCTGCGCTGCTCTTGCCGGACGGCCGGAGCTCGCTGAGCTTGGCAACAGCGAGGTTTCAGTCGATATTCGCGCAACCGGTGAGTGTCTGTCGAAGCTTCTCGGCAGTGTAGGTGAGACAGACGAGCGTGAGCTTCTCCTTGACTGCAAGGAGTCCGGCTCGACGCTGCGATTTCTCATCCCGCTTGTCGCTGCGTTCGGGCGCCCCGCATGCTTTGTAGGCGGCGGGCGGCTTCCGAACCGTCCGCTCAAGGAGTATGAGGAGCTTTTCCGCGATACCGATGTAAGTCTTACGTTTCCGACAGACGGACAATTCCTGCCGCTTCATGTAAAAGGACGGATGACCTCGGGGACCTATACACTTCCAGGTAATGTCAGCTCTCAGTATATTTCGGGACTGATGATGGCTCTCCCGTTGACCGGTAAGACTTCACAGATTGTCCTGACGACACAGCTGGAGTCGGAACCTTACGTGAACCTGACAATCGCCGTGATGAAGGATTTCGGCGTGCAAGTGACCAAGACATCGACCGGATATGAGATTCCCGGCGGACAGCTTTACCATCGGAAGACACCTTATGTTACGGAACCGGATTTCTCTCAGGCTGCGTTCTGGCTGGTCGCAACCTTCCTTGGACACAGAGTCGAGACAAAGGGATTGCCTCAGGAAACGGCTCAGGGTGACCGGGCTTCCGTGGAAATCCTCAAGGAGCTTGCTGAGAGGGTGCGATCCGGGGGCTCTTCCGAGTTTGTCATCGACGCCTCGCAGATTCCTGACCTGATTCCGGTATTATCCGTTGCCGCCGCAGTGACGCCGGGAATAACCCGCGTGATCAAAGCGGGGAGACTGCGGATTAAGGAATGCGACCGCCTGGAGGCGACGCGTGAAATGCTCGACAAACTTGGCGTCAAAGCATGGATCGACGGCGACTCGCTTGTGATCCGCGGACAAAAGACCGAACCGGGACAAGCTGCATTTCATGCCTGTGAGATCAATGGATATAATGATCACAGAATGGTGATGGCTGCATCGATTGCTGCGACTAGGGCGGACGGCCCGGTCGTGATCTCAGACGCGAGGGCCATCCGTAAATCATACCCGGAATTTTTTGAAGATTTTCGGAGAATCGGAGGGTCGGCACATGAGCTCAATGTGGGGGAATAAGATTAGAATCAGTATCTTCGGTGAATCGCACGGAGAAGGGATCGGTGTCGTAATCGACGGGCTTCCCGCCGGCGAGAGCCTGGATTTGGAAGAAATAAGAAAACACATGATGCGCAGGATGCCCGGCGGCAATGCGTGGTCGACAACGCGAAAAGAAGCGGACGAGGTCGAGATTTTATCCGGATTTTTCCGGGGCAAGACGACGGGGACTCCGCTGTGCGGCATGATCCGCAACACCAATGCACATTCGAGTGATTATTCGGAGCTGTCTGTCAAGCCCCGCCCGGGGCACGCCGACCTTACAGGTTACGCTCGCTACGGCGGCGCGAACGACCCGCGCGGCGGCGGTCATTTCTCCGGACGGATTATGGCGCCTCTGACGTTTGCCGGTGCCGTCGCTACACAGATTCTGGCCCGCCGCGGGATTATGATTCGCGGTCATGTTTATGAGATCGCGGGGATTGCAGACACGCCTTATGATCCGATGACGATTCCTGAATCCGTTGCGGACAAGGAATTTCCTGTTCTTTCTGACGATCAGGGAGTGAAGATGACAGAGGCGATTCAGGAGGCGAAGATGTCGCTCGATTCTGTCGGCGGGATCGTCGAGTGCCTGGCCGGCGGATTTCCTGCCGGGATCGGCAGCCCGATCTTTGACGGGCTCGAGAGCCGTCTTGGATCGATACTTTTCGGCATTCCGGCTGTTAAGGGCGTCGAGTTCGGCCGGGGATTTGCGGTTGCAAGGGCTAACGCATCGAATAACAATGATTCACCTTCTGTGACGGATAAGGGCATACGCCTCTTATCGAACAACGGCGGAGGAATTGACGGAGGAATATCGAACGGTATGCCGATTGTTGTGCGCTGCGCGTTCAAACCGACACCGTCAATCGCGAAAGAGCAGGATACGATCAATCTGGAGACCATGCAGAACGATAAGCTGATCGTCAAGGGCCGACATGATCCGTGCATTGTGCCCCGCGCTGTTCCTGTCGTTGAAAGCGCCGTCGCCATAGCACTTCTTGACTTGATGGAGGAACGAACATGAACCAGACAGCTATTCCCAAGATTCTGCTGATCAACGGGCCGAATCTCAATATGCTCGGAAAGCGCAGCAAGGAGCATTATGGCAGCTTCACACTCGCTCAGGTGGAGAGTGCTTTTCGAACAAAGGCGGATTCGCTTGGTGTTGAACCTGTATTCTTTCAGTCGAACTGTGAGGGAGAGATTGTCACCGCGATCCAGGAGTCGATGAAGTATGCCAGGGGAATCGTAATCAACGCGGGTGCCTATACCCACTACAGCTATGCAATCTTCGATGCGCTGCTTCTCTGCGGACTTCCCGTCATGGAGGTCCATATATCGAACATCCATAAACGAGAGCCTTTTCGCAATGTATCGGTCATCAATGCCGCTTGCGTAGGGCAGATCTATGGACTGGGTCTGGAGAGCTACCTCGTCGGATTGGAAAAGCTTGTCAAGGAGCACGTCCTCGTAAGAGAAGCCGTATCAAAGCCCGCTGCCGTACCGGATGCAGAGACAAAGGCAAGACTTTCGGAGTTGCGCACACAGATCAGCGAGGTCGATATTGAACTGATGAAGATCTTCAATCGCCGTATGGATCTGGCCGAATCCATTGCCATGGCTAAGATGCATACCCGAACAGCCGTTTATGACGCAAGGCGGGAGGCCGAGGTGTCGGATCTGGCCAGGCAGCATGCCGGTGATGAGATGGCTTCACGCGTTGATGCCCTGATGAAGACAATGATGCGTATCTCCCGCGAAAAGCAATACGATATTCTGATGCGCGGAGATACAAACTGGGCGCTTGGAAAGCAACTGGCCGCCGCAGGGAAATCTCTTGATTTTGTCTCGCGCTGCGCGTATGGCGGGACCGTCGGCTCGTATTCCGAGCAGGCAGCGCAGAAGCTTTTCCCCAATTCAGAGAAATTTCCGGCGTATAGCTTTGCCGAGGCTTGTGACATGGTACTCTCCGGCGGATGTGATGTTGCCGTGCTTCCGGCAGAGAATACGACAGCCGGGTCGGTTGATAATGTCTATGAACTTCTACAGAAAAAAAGTCTCTATATCGTTCGCGCGACCGCGATCGATGTTGTTCATAAGCTCGCCGTTCTTCCGGGAACGAAGCTCTCCGACATCAAACGAGTCGCCAGTCACACACAGGGGTTGCAGCAATGCTCGGAAGTGATCCACAGGAACGCCTGGGAAACGGTCGTGACCGAGAACACAGCCTTTGCGCCCGCGAAGGTTGCGGACGGGAGCGATCCTTTTCTGGCAGCTATCTGCTCGGAAGATGCTGCGAACAGGAACGGCCTGGAGATTCTGCCCGTCGAGATCCGGAATGTCACTTCGAACCAGACGCGATTCGTTGCCGTGACCAGAGATCTGATCATCACACCCGATGCTGATCGCATCAGCACACTGATGCATCTTCCGCACAGAAGCGGTGCACTGGTATCGGCGCTCGAGGTTTTCGCCGACAGAGGGCTGAATCTGTCGTCGATACTGTCGCGCCCAATTCAGAGCACACCCGGAGAATATGCGTTTTTCCTCGACTTTCTATGCCCGGCGATGGGGCAGGACGCCTTGCTTTCGTTGTATCAGCTTTCCTCGGAGATGCCATACGTCAAGGTGCTCGGCTGGTATGCAGGGGACTGACAGAGGATTCTTTTCGAATTAAGGTAAGATTAAGCTTATCATCAGATAAAAAGGATAGTGTCTTGCGATAATACAAGAGGAATATTCGCCGGCCGGGTAATATTCCAATACCCGGCGGATACCGTTTCAATCCGGTTTCGACATGTAGTATGCCCTCCCCTGCAAAAACATGTCCGGCATATTCCCTCCCCTCTTATAAAAACTTTTACTTGCGGTGTTTTCTATACTATAATGTGTTCTGTAAGTTCTATCACAGCAGAGAGGAAAAATATATGTCACAAAATATTCAATATCAGCCAATGCCCCCCTATGCAACGCAAACGAAGATTGTTAAGAAAATGCCGGGATGGGGGATTGCCCTAATCATTGTCCTGGCCGTTTTATTCTTTTTCAGCATTCCGATCGGTTTCTTTTTCGGAACGATTGTCGGTTCCTTCACCGGAGCCGCATCGAAGTCCTCAGACACGACGATGCACTATGGAAACAGTGTAGCGGTACTCCATATCGAAGGCACGATCACAAGCGAACAGTCCTCCTCATTTCTATCCGCGCCGGCGGCATATGATCAGGAATACCTGGTCTCAACCGTGAAGGATCTCGTGAATGATGATTCGAATCATGGTATTCTGCTGTACATTGACACTCCCGGCGGCGAAGTCTATGCGACGGATGAGCTGTATCTGGAACTGATGGAGTATAAGAAGGTGACCAAGCGTCCCATCTATGCTTATTGTGCCGGTATGGCTGCCTCGGGCGGATACTATCTGGCATGTGCCGCCGATGAGATTCTGATGAACAGAAATTGTATGACTGGTTCAATCGGAGTGACGGCAGGAACGTTTATCGATTTGTCCGGATTCCTGGAGGAACACGGAATCAAGACGACCTCGGTCTACGTCGGAGATAACAAGACCATGGGAAGCACCTATGAGGAGTTTACACCGGAGCAGAAGGAGATCTATACAACGATTTTACAGGAGACCTATGATCAGTTCGTCGATATCGTTGCACAAGCGCGTGGTATTGACAAGGAGGATGTCGTTAAGCTTGCGGACGGCCGCATCTATTCACCGAAGCAGGCGGTCGCGAACGGACTTGTTGATGAAATCCTTTCTTATGAGGATGCACAGGCAAAGATGCGTAAGGAGTGTGATCTGGCGGATTCCGTTGCATTCGTCGATTATGAGCCGATCTTCGAGACCGGATTATCCTCTCTGTTCGCTGCCATTTCCTCGGCAAACAGAACGGATCTTGACTCGTATCTCTCGCATTTGGATGTTCCCTTTGATGGTCCGGCCTACTATTACGCCGGTTGATTCGTCTTTTGCAACAGACACGTGACTTCTGACTGGATTATAACCGGTACGCAGCCTGAGGTTTCGTACCAGTTTTCTATCATGAGATAAGAGAGGGAAGCAACATGGAATCTCAGGAAACGATGATGACAGATGCAGAGTGGCAAAAGAAGGATATTTTCGGATATCGCCCGAAAAAGCAGTGGCCGAAGCCGGGATTGTTGGCGTTTCAAATTGCTTTGCCGCTATTTGTGACTTTCTTACTTCAGATTATGGCACAGGGAATAGCTTCCGTTCTGTACCTGGTCATGAATCCGGAACTGGCATCTCAATTATCGAAGCTTTCCGGCGCGGAAGACATGCAGGTCACTTTACGTGCATTTGAAACCGGCTTGTACAGTAGCCCGATTTTCTACTGTGGCATGATCGTGTCCTATATACTTATAATTACAACCTATCTTCTGATCGTTCGTCTTTTTGAGAAGTCCAAGGCAAGCACAATCGGTCTGGCATTCGGCACGGCACAAGAGAGGAAGAAGGCTCTTTTGGCCTATCTCAGAGGCTTAGGCATCGGATTTGCGATGATGCTG
Organism: uncultured Mageeibacillus sp.; assembly: GCA_964579245.1. GTDB lineage: Bacteria > Bacillota > Clostridia > Saccharofermentanales > Saccharofermentanaceae > Firm-13. The sequence goes on along the minus strand of CAZOFY010000005.1, from coordinate 15,064 downwards.
GCTGTATTTCTTCTCATGGTTCTCTCGGGACAGTCTGCTGTGGTCCACTTCGGTTTTGAGACGGCACTGATTCCTGTATTCATTGCCAATACTCTTATGTGGATCCCGCAGGGAGCTTCCGAGGAAGTGGTGTCTCGTGGTTATATGATGTCGCGCTTAAGCCCGAAATTTGGTCGGGTAGCGGCTGTTGCGATTTCTTCGCTGTTTTTTTCCTTCATGCATTTAGGGAACAGCGGGATCAATATCATTGCAGTCATCAACTTGATTCTGACCGCTGTCTTTTTTGCCTTGATGGCTCTTCGCACCAACGAACTGTGGACGGTCTGCGCCTTACATACCGTTTGGAATTTCGCTCAGGGCAATCTTTTCGGATTCGAGGTCAGCGGAACGTTACCCGCCGCATCGATCCTCGCGACAAAGACGACGGAGAAGAGCCTGGAGATTCTGACAGGAGGGGCCTTCGGACCCGAGGGCGGCTTGTTCGTGACACTTGTCGTCTCCGTGTCACTTGTTGTACTCTTAGTGGGAATACGAAACAGGAGGCAGCAACATGGAGTATCCCAATGATACACAGATTCCACAACAGAATGTTCCGGTATATGAACCGGTTTCTGTTCCGGTAAAAAAGAAGAAACACATTGTTGCTTCCATATGGGGGGCGATGTATCCTCTTTTGGCATTCATTCTTTTACAGATCATCATCGGCATTCTTTTTGCCATTGGCATCGCGGTTGTGACCGCTGTTCAGATCCTTCCTTCCGGCGGCAGCGTCTCCGATGTTCTAAAGCAGATAGAAGTCACAATGACCACCAATGGGATCCTGATTCTTCTTCCTACATTGATCGTGGATCTGATTATCATCCGGCTGGCATATTTTCTCGACTCGCTGGATATCGAGCGGTATCCGAGAACTCCGATCCGTCACATTCGCATTATTGATTATCTGCTCGTAATCGTACTCGGTGTTTTTGCCAATTTTTTGATCAGCGCGGTAATCACCGGCTTTCAATTGGAACAGTATTTTCCCGTGTATACAGATCTGATTGAGAGCATCACTATGGCCCCTATCTGGATGCAGCTGATCACAGTCGGTATCGTTGCCCCCGTTGCCGAGGAGTATTTGATGCGGGCACTCGTTCTTGGCCGTCTTCGCAGATTCATGCCGGTCTGGGCTGCTGTTCTGATTCAGGCCGTCCTGTTCGGCGTCATTCATATGAATGTGTTGCAGGGTATCTATGCGGCGGCTCTTGGAATTCTATTAGGCTACTTGTATGTGAAATACAACTCCTTGACGACCTGCATAGCGATGCATATCGTGATCAACAGTATGTCTACGCTACTTCCGGCGGAATTCGGTGCAGACTGGAATCCTGCTGTGCTTGGAATTATATCAGCTGTAATCGTTTTCGGTGTTTTATTTGTTATTGCCAGGCCAAAGACACGCTATATCGTTCAAAACGCTGGTACAGATGATGCGGCCGTCGTCCGCGCTGATGACAGAATCATCTGATCCTTCATTGTGGACTCTCTAGAATATCCATACAAAAAAAGCTTTCGGTCGTTTGGCCGAAAGCTTTTTTCTCGAAAAGATTCTCTGTCAGCCCGTCACTTCAGGCAAGGACTTCCTGGTTTTCCACAGGTCGGCAAAATGCTCGGACACGTCCTGATAGTTCTCCGGTGTTCCGATATCAATACAGGTTCCGTCCGCAACAAAGGCGTACACATCCTGCCGTTTGTAAAGCCAGGAAGGAAAATTCCCCGGTGCATCCGGTGTATTGCCCTCGGCCAGATACGTCTCGATCAGTGGAAGTGTCTCGCGCAAATAGAAGTAAGTCGCATAGATAGCTGTCTCGGACTCCGGCTCCGACGGCTTCTCCACCATTCGCAGGACCTTGCCGTCCGGATCGAGTGTTGCTACCGCAAGCTTGCGCAGCTGGTTCTTGTCGGCTACATGTATGGCAACCAGCAGATCACGGCGGATCCTCATGAAGAAATCATACATATCGCGCAAACGATAGGTGAATAGATTATCACCGGCGATGATGACGATATCCTCGTCAATCGAGAGAGTCTCGATTGCAAAACGGATATCTCCGATGGCACCGCGCTTGTTCGTATCATCCGTTGTCAGGTCGTCGAGAACAACGATCGGGATTCCTGGTGATACTGTCTCCCGCACCTTTGCCCAAGTGGCAAAATGATCGGCGAATCGATGGTTGGAAATGACTACGATCTTCGAAATCGACGGCAATGTGTCTATCTCATCCGCAATATAATCCAACATGGGACGACCGGCAACCGGCAGAAGGGGCTTGGGCGTGTCCTTAGTCAACGGGTACAGCCTTGTGGCATAGCCGGCAGCAAGAAGAATTGCTATCATGTGACCTCCCGGCCGATATCACGACCTTGTGATATCGGAGTATTTGATATTCGTGCATGTAGGATGCATTCCGTATATTGTAACAGATTACTAAGGAATTTTCATATAGATGACAGAACCGTTATTTTTCTAAGGTGTTTAGCCCGAAAAACAATAAAATGATGCCTCTTCCGGTCCGCTGAGCATATCGGCAAACGGACTTCATATGATATAATAAAGTCGTTGGAAAAATGCGCGGAGGACCCCCATGAAATGGATCTTCCCGCTTATTTTCGTGTCGTACAGGATTCTTGTCGGCACCATCACATCAAAGGAGACAAGATGAATATGGATGTATGCGCCGTTGTTATGGCTGCCGGTGAAGGGAAAAGAATGAACTCGAAGCACTCGAAGGTGGTCCAGGTGGCCGCAGGCAAGCCGCTGGTCTGCTGGGTCGCAGATGCTCTTCGGGAAGCCGGAGCTCAGGAACAAGTCTATATCGTCGGCTTCCGTCAGGAAGAGGTCCGCGCGGCGTTGGGCGAGGATGTCGCCTTTGTACTGCAGGAGCAACAGCTTGGCACGGGTCACGCCGTGATGCAGGCAGCCCCTTTTTTGGAAGGTAGAAACGGTTGTACGATTGTTCTGCCCGGTGATGCCCCGATGATTACTCCGGAGACGCTCCAGGCAGCCGTCAATATGTTCGCTAATGATGCGTTCGGTGCTGTGGTCATCACAGCGGAGGCTCCTGATCCGAAGGGGTACGGGCGGCTGGTCCGCGACGGCGATGGTCATGTCGTCAAGATCGTTGAGGATCGCGATGCTTCTGAGGAAGAGAAGAAGATCAGGGAGATCAATTCCTCTATTTATTGTTTCAAAACACCTCTTCTTCTGTCCGCTCTCGGACGAATCGACTCGCGTAATTCGCAGAAGGAATATTATCTGACGGACACCATCGAGATCCTGATCCGCGACGGGCATAAGGTCGGAGCATATGTCGGCGAGTTCAATGAGATCCGTGGCGTCAACGACAGGATCGAGCTTCAAGAGGCCGGAAAACTCCTGAACAAGAGGGTCTGTAACCGGCATATGAAGGCGGGGGTACAGATTGTTGATTCCGAGTCAACCTGGATTGATCCTTCGGTCAAGATCGGTTGTGATACGATTCTGTATCCGGACACGATACTGTCGGGCACGACAGTGATCGGTGAGGATTGTGTGATCGGTCCCAAAACGCGTATCGAGAACGCAACTGTCGGAGACGGTACGCTCGTCAGGAGCTCTGTCGCGACGGAATGCACAATCGGCAGGAGCTGTCTGATCGGCCCGTTCAGCCATATTCGACCCGAATCAATCCTGGAAGATAATGTGACAATCGGAGCATTTGTTGAGATTAAGAATTCGACCATCGGCGATTTCACCCGTGCGCGTCACCTGACGTATGTCGGTGACTCACAAGTTGGCAAGAACGTAAACTTCGGATGTGGAACTGTAACCTGTAACTATGACGGTCTGGATAAGACAGCCTGCATCATCGAAGACAATGTCTTCATCGGCGGAAATTCGAATCTGATTTCTCCTCTCACGCTGAAGGAGAATTCTTATGTGGCCGCCGGTTCGACGATCACGGAGGATGTGCCGGAGCTCAGTCTCGCCATCGCGCGCAGCCGGCAAATCGTTAAGGAGGGCTGGGTCGTGAGGAAGAACCGGATCCGTAATGAACGGGTCGCCGAAAAGGAGCGGAATATCGATTTTGGCAAGTGATCATGGAAAGGGAATACTCTCATGTGGCTGATCGCCGGACTCGGAAATCCGGGTGCAAAATACACCTACAACTGGCATAACTGCGGCTTCATGTCAATCGAAGTGCTTGCGCAGCGCAACCATATTTCATTCAACAAGACGAAGTTTCGCGGAGAATACGGGCAGGGTACCATCTCGGGGGAGAAGGTCATTCTGTTACGCCCCCAGACCTACATGAACCTCTCAGGAGAGAGCGTTCGCGAAGCGATGACGTTTTTCAAGATTGCGCCGGAGAACCTGATTGTTTTGTACGACGATATCGATCTTCCGAAGGGCTCTGTTCGCGTTCGTGCGAAAGGCGGTCCCGGTACACATAACGGAATGAAGTCTATCATCTCCCAGATCGGAACGACCGATTTCCCTCGTGTGCGCATAGGGTGTGGACCGGTTCCGGAACACTGGGATCTGGCAGATTTTGTGCTGTCTGACATCGGTAAGGAAGATCAGGATGCGATGTTTCAGGCCTTTCGACAAGCCTCGGAGGCTGCCGAGAAGATGATCGGAGAGGCAAGATGAGTACTCTTGAGAAAATGCAGAGAATACTCTCATTTGCCAGGCAGGACCCTGCTTTTCAGAAAGCTGTCGAGCTTCTCGGTAAAAAGGGAGAGCGGCATCTGAACCTGTCCGGTATGACGGACAGCCAGAAGGCGTATCTGACGATGGCTCTTGCGGATACTACAGGGGAACCGGCCGTGCTGTTGGTTTCGGATGAACTAAAGGCGCGCACACTTCGATCGGACCTTGCAGCTTTTTGCGAGGCCGCTGACATTTCAGTCTTGAGACCGCGCGAACTGAGTCTGGCGGAGGTCGAGGCTTCAAGCCGCGAAGCGGAGCTCTCACGACTGAATGTGCTCGCTGAACTGCTTTCCGCGGGCAAAAGACCGGTGATCATTACAGCCGGCGCCTTGCTGAATCGATTGATGCCGCCCGAAGTTTTTCAGCGATATACGATCACACTCAAGCTCGGGACTCGTATCCGACCCGATGCTCTGGCCGCTCGCCTGATCGAGACCGGATATGAGCGGATGCGATCGGTCGAGGGAGAGGGAGAGTTTGCTCAGCGGGGGGATATTTTTGATATTTATCCCGTCGGAAGTGAGGAGCCTGTCCGGATATCCTTTTTTGACGAGGATATCGATCAGATCAAACATTTCGACCTGGAAACCCAGCGCTCGACGACAAAGCTGTCGGAGATCCTGGTTTTTCCGGCACGGGAGATTTTTGTCCCGGAAGAGGACCGGGAAGCGATAGCCGACCGGATCCTTCATGAGGGAGAATCTGCGCGTCTCAGAAGTGCGCAGAACGGCTCCCTTGCGGATATCAGTGAAAGCTTTGCTAGACTGGCTTATCAGGACGCGGAACGAGTCCGGGCCGGTGTCCATTTTCCCGGACTCGAAAAGTGGGCCACGCTTATTTTTCCGAGAAACGTGTCGGTTCTCTCGTATGTTCGGTCAAGTCCCCGCATTCTGATCGTTGATGAGACGCAGAATCTTCGCAAGCGTCTGGATAGTGCGCAGGCGAACTTTCACCAACGCTTTCTGGCGCTTTTCGAGAAAGGACACGTCACACCAAGTGCCGGTGAAGCAATCTGGAAGGGCTCGGAGATTTTCGTCGAGCTTGACCGTCACCGCGTGGTCACCATGGCGTCACTGCCCTCTTCCGGCAACGGTTTCCCGGGCGCGGACAATCTGACGATAACCGGCAGTGCATGCAACAGCTATCGCGGACACGAGCAGGCCCTGGCAAAGCTGATTAAGGAACGCAGAAAGGACGGTCTCGAGACCATCCTGATGGCCGGCGAAGGTGTGCGGGCAGATCGACTGCGCAATCTTCTGGCCGAAAATGAGACAACGGCAGAGATTTCCGTGCATCATCTTCCGTCCGGCTTTGCCTACCCCGCGGCCGGACTTCTCCTTGTCGGAACGCAGGATATTTTTGGTGTGGATCGTCCTCTTCGTAAGAAGAAAGGACAGGGTGTTCATATCGACCTGTTCAGCGACCTGATTCCCGGTCAGCTGGTCGTTCACGAGCAGCACGGTATCGGTCGATATAACGGCATGGTTAATCTGGAGGCCGGCGGTGTCCGGCGCGATTACCTTAAAATCACCTACGCGTCTGACGATGCGCTCTATATTTCCATGGAAAATCTTGACCAAATCCAGAAATACGTGGGTTCCGAGGGGCGCGAACCGAAGTTGTCCCGACTTGGCGGTCAGGAATGGAACCGCATGAAGGAGAAGGCCAGGACGTCGATCCGCAAGATGGCGTTTGACCTTGTTGAGCTCTATGCCAGACGGCAGGAACAGAAGGGTTTCATGTTCTCGCCGGACAGCGTCTGGCAGCGTGAGTTCGAAGAGGACTTCCCCTATCAGGAGACCGAGGACCAGCTGGCGGCGATCCGGGATATCAAACAGGACATGGAGTCCGACAAGGTTATGGACCGCCTTTTGTGCGGCGATGTCGGCTTCGGCAAGACCGAGGTCGCTTTTCGAGCGATATTTAAGGCAGTCGCGGACAGTAAGCAGGCCATCCTTCTGGCCCCGACGACTGTCCTGGTTCAGCAGCATTTCGAGAATCTCCACGAGCGCATGTCCCGCTTCCCGGTGAAGGTCGCCTTATTGTCTCGCTTTGCCAACCCGGCGATGATTAAGCAGGCGGTTAAGGGCTTGAATGAAGGAACCGTTGACGTTGTTGTGGGAACACACCGCGTCCTGTCCAAGGACATCATCCCGAAAAATCTCGGACTTCTTGTTATTGATGAGGAGCAAAGATTCGGCGTCGAGCACAAGGAGAAGTTAAAGAATCTGCGCAGCAATGTCGATGTTCTGACCCTTACGGCTACGCCAATCCCGCGAACGCTGCACATGTCCCTTTCCGGCATCCGCGACATCTCCGTTCTGGAGGAGCCGCCGCTTGACCGACGTCCTGTCCAGACCTATGTAATGGAATATGATCCGGTCATGATCGAAGAGGCTTGCTTGCGGGAGATCTCGCGCCAGGGGCAGGTATTCTATCTCTTCAACGACACGAAGCGCATAGCGGAAAAAGCGGCGGAACTTGAGAAAGCCTTGCCGGGTGCACGCATTCTCTACGCACACGGCAAAATGGGCGAGCACCAGCTGGAGAACATTATTGAGAGCTTTATTTTTCACGAGGCAGACATACTGGTTTGCACGACGATTATCGAGTCCGGAATTGATATGCCGAACGTCAATACGATTATCGTTGAAGGCGCCGATCGCTTCGGCTTGGCTCAGCTGTATCAGTTGAAGGGACGCGTGGGGCGATCTGACAGACAGGCGTATGCCTATATCACATATCGAAAAGACAAGGTTCTGACGGAAGTGGCAGAGAAGCGCCTAACGGCGATTCGTGATTTTACCGAGCTTGGATCGGGCATTAAGATTGCACTTCGTGACATGGAGGTCAGAGGCGCCGGCAATTTACTCGGTGCTGAGCAACATGGTCAAATGGACGTGATTGGCTATGACTTATATTGCCGCATGCTGGAAGAAGAAATCCAGAAGATTCGCGGAGAGGCACCGGAGCCGGTACGCGGTGCGGTTGTGGATATGGATATAGACGCGTATATTACGCCAGACTATATTCACGATGATGGACAGAGAATGGACGCCTACCGACGGATTGGCGCGATCTCCGATACCAAAGAGTACTTTGATGTCGTCGATGAATTGACCGATCGTTTTGGAGACCTGCCGAAGCAGGTTCAGATTCTGGCTGATATTTCGTATATTCGGTCCATGGCCGGAAAATATGGATTTTCGAGAGTCCATGTAAAAGCTGATTCTGTTTTGTTATACTATGTAGAAAATGCACGGCCCGACATGGAGGCTTTATCGCGAATCCTCGCACACCCCCGATTTAAAGGCAGAATCTTATTTTCATCCGTACAAAAGCCTTACGTCCAGTATCGACCGGGTGAAGACGATCGAGGGAGAATGACCGAAAGGCTACGCGAATTTTTCCAGATTCTATCAGGCAACGACGTAAATAACGGAGAAACAGCGAATGAAGTACATTGATCTTTCACAGAGAATCGAACCGACGATGGAAGTATATCCAGGAGATCCGGGTGTCAGGTTTTCACCTGTGACCTCCTATGATAAGGAAGGAAGTCTCATTACAGAGCTTCAACTCGGTACCCATACCGGGACGCATCTGGATGCACCAAAGCATTTTCTAAGCAATGGTGCCGGAGTCGAAGAGATTCCCCTTGAGGCCTTATCCGGTGAGGCTGTATGTGTAAGGGCCCGTCTGCATTATACAGGCGGCAACGGGCATCCGGTAATCGAACTCGACGATATCGAGAGAGCCCGCATCATGAGGCTGGATCGCGTTCTATTCTACACCGGCTGGGAAAGCATGGTCGGGACGCCGGCATATTTCGACAAATATCCGGTTTTCTCTTTATCCGTACTCGAATTTCTGATCAAGAAGAGGGTCAGGATGATTGGGGTCGATCTGCCCACAGTTGTTTGTAAAGGGGAAGAATTTTCTGAGATGCATATTGAACTGCTGTCTCGAGGCATTATACCGGTTGAGGGACTGATTAATCTCTCCACGCTGGCCGGTCGACGATTCTTCTTCTCGGCAGTCCCGTTGAAGATCGCGGGAGGAGACGGTTCGCCGATCCGAGCATATGCGATGGTCAAGAGATAATAATCAACGGGTTCTGCGGGATTCTTTTCCCGTCAGAAAGTGCAGGATGAGAAGAAAAGGAAGCATTGATGAAGACACTCAAACCCTACTCCCATAAAGTCCACTATTACGAGACAGATCAGATGCAGATTGTGCATCACTCGAATTATATTCGCTGGTTCGAGGAGTCCCGCGTCGATTTTCTCGAGCAGATCGGTTTCGGATATGACCGTATGGAGAAAGAGGGAATCATGAGCCCGGTCTTGCACGTAAACTGTGATTTCAAGAGCATGACTCGCTTTGGCGAGACCGTCTTTGTTCTGCCAAAGATCGAACGCTATACCGGGGTGAAGCTGAACCTCTCCTATCGAGTGGTCGACGCGGTGACAGGGGAGCTTCGCGCAAGCGGAGAGAGTCGCCATTGCTTCCTCGATGCGCGTGGAGCACCTGTATCCCTGAAGCGGACGCATCCGGAGATTGATCAGATCCTCATTGAAGCCGCCGGTTCATCGGATTGAGCAGAGGATCGAAGAGATTTTTTTATTCACATCGGCATACAAATACCGGTGTGATTTTTTTCTGACTCTCGTCAGTTAGGCGACACGAGCGCAAAACAAGAAACCACCAGCTATTCGGGTGGCGAGCAAGAGGTTATACCCAAAATCACGCTTCATCATAGAGAAGTAAAACCTATAACATTGAAAACAGACCCTGAACACGTTTTCTCTCGTTTGATTACCTACTCAATCGACGAAGTACGGCTTTTAGTATGTGCGTCAATGAGCAACAAATATGTTATTCGTCAATGATTACATACTAAATCGTCGAAAGTCGACTTCTAGCATGTGCGTCAATGAGCAACAAATATGTTATTCGTCAATGATTACATACTAAATCGTCGAAAGTCGACTTCTAGCATGTACGTCAATGAGCAACAAATGTGTTATTCGTCAATGATTACATACTAATTCGGAAGAAACAGCAATTAAGTAGGTGTCAGAGTGTAAAAAAGTGTGATAGCAGGCCATTTCTTATCAATAAATACCATACAAGAAGCTGGTTTTCTGCCTTTTAGCATGCATAACTATGTGATACCCTTCTGATTATTATCATTGAAGTATATCGCTTTAAAAATACCCTCTAAAAATGCGAGGCCCCTTATTTTGGAGCAGGTAATACAAAAGCCCCTTTGTGGGACATGCCAATACGGCAACTCCTGCAGTGTTGCACCATGCAAGAAGGCGGTACCACAGCCACACTAAGGAACATCCGAAATCGTAAATTGCCTAATTTGCGCCGCGCAAGAAGGAAGTACCAACGCAAAATCCGAAGCGACAATGCTGCACAGGCTTGAGCGAATGGGAACAGTCAGCGCCTCTTGACGCTAACAAGGAACAAGGGGTTGTAGCTCAGGATTCAACCACCCATTTGACGGGTGGTTATTTTTTAAAATCAATGTTGACAAAGCAGATTTCAAGATATATATTAAACCCATGGAAATTGTAGGAAATAGAAATGAAGTTAGAAAATTTCGAATGCCGATAGAAAGAAGGAGAGAAGTTATGGAGAGTTATAAATTTGAGACGCTGCAGGTACATGCCGGACAGACCGTCGATCCGACAACAAAATCACGTGCCGTTCCCATTTATCAGACGACCTCATACGTTTTCGAGAATTCAGAGGAAGGTGCCGACTTGTTCGGACTCCGGAAACCCGGAAATATCTATACCCGCATTATGAATCCGACGACCGACGTTTTCGAAAAGCGCGTCGCGGCATTGGAAGGCGGTGCTGCAGCACTTGCCGTTGCGTCGGGCTCGGCGGCGACAACCTACGCGATTCAGAATCTTGCCTCTTCCGGAGACCATATCGTATCCGCGTCGACGATTTACGGCGGAACCTATAATCTTCTTGCGCATACTCTCAGGTATCAGGGAATTACCACGACATTTGTGGATCCTGATGATGTAGGTAACTTTGAAGCGGCGATAAAGCCTGAGACCAAGGCGATCTTTGTTGAATCCTTGGGAAATCCGAACGGCAATATTACAGACATCGAGGCAGTTGCTGAGATTGCGCATCGCAATGGCATTCCGCTTGTTGTCGATAATACATTTGCCACACCATATTTATTCCGTCCGATCGAGCACGGGGCAGACATTGTTATTCACTCCGCAACGAAGTTTTTCGGGGGACACGGTACGAGTATCGGTGGTGTGATCGTTGACGCGGGCAAGTTTGATTATCGGGCTTCCGGCCGATTCCCTCAATATACGAATCCGGACCCAAGTTATCACGGACTGGTTCCGGCAGATGCGTTCGGAAATCTATCCTTTATTCTCAGGGCGCGAGTGATCCTTCTTCGCGATACCGGAGCAGCCCTTAGTCCGTTTAACGCATTTCTCTTTATTCAGGGGTTGGAAACTCTGTCTCTTCGCGTCGAGCGGCATAATGAGAATGCCCTTCGTATTGCAAAGGCGCTGGAGGCGAGTCCTTATGTGGAGAAGGTGAATCACCCCTCTCTCGAATCCAGCCCGTACCATACACTGGCACTTAAATATTTTCCAAAGTATGCCGGCTCAATCTTCACTTTTGATATTCGTGGCGGTGCTACGGAAGCGAAGAAATTCGTCGATAATCTTGATATCTTTTCCAACCTCGCGAATGTAGCCGACGTAAAATCCCTTGTGATACACCCGGCGAGTACGACGCATTCGCAGCTTACGCAAGAGGAATTGACGGACATCGGTATCCATCCCAATACGATACGGATCTCGGTGGGAATCGAGCACATCGATGACCTTCTTGACGCGATCAAAAAGGCTTTCGTCGCCGTATATGAAGCTTGACAGTTGTGCCCCGAGTTACGTACAATAGAATTAATTCATATTAAATCAATATACAAACTAGGGATAATATCGAAAAGAGATTCTTTTCGACCCGACAGGAGAAAAATATATGAGCAAAATCGCGAAATCCCTGACCGACCTGATCGGTCACACGCCCTTACTTGAACTAACGAGATACAACAAGAAACAGGAAACAGAAGCTACCATCATCGCGAAGCTCGAGTCCTTTAATCCGCTATCCTCAGTAAAGGATAGAATTGGATATGCGATGATTGACGCTGCGGAAAAGAATGGAAGCTTGAAGTCCGGTTCGCTCATCGTAGAGCCGACAAGCGGAAACACCGGGATCGCGCTGGCTTTCGTATCGGCCGCTAAGGGCTATAAGCTGATCCTTACCATGCCGGAGACAATGAGCATCGAGCGCAGAAACCTTCTGGCCGCTTTGGGTGCCGAACTGGTCCTGACACCCGGAACCGAAGGAATGCCGGGGGCGATCGCCCGTGCCCAAGAAATCACAGCGAATACTCCGGGAGCGTTCATGCCCAATCAGTTCGATAATCCCGCCAATCCCGAGATGCACCGACATACGACGGCTATTGAGATCTGGGAGGATACCGACGGCGAGGTGGATATCTTCGTAGCGGGAATCGGGACCGGCGGTACGATTACCGGTGTCGGTGAGGTACTAAAACAGAAGAAGCCAGGCGTGAAGATTGTAGCGGTCGAACCGAAGGACTCACCCGTTCTGTCCGAAGGGCGAAAAGGTCCGCATAAGCTTCAGGGCATCGGCGCCGGATTCGTTCCGGCGGTCTTGAACACCGGTGTATATGATGAGATCATCATAATCGGAAATGAGGAGGCCTTCGCAACCTCGCGGGAAGTTGCAAGGACTGAGGGACTCCTCGTGGGGATCTCCTCCGGAGCCGCACTGGCCGCCGCGACACAGCTTGCCAAGCGCCCCGAAAATAAGGGCAAGAGAATCGTTGTTCTGCTACCGGACACGGGAGAGCGATACCTATCGACAACACTGTATCAGGAGCCGATATAATCTAGCGATAAGACAACAGATTGATAAGATGAAGCTGTCTCGCAACTCAACGTGACAGCTTCTCCGTTTTTATGTTTCCACGCTGTCCGCATCTCAAGATTTAAGACATGAGCTATTGCATAAAGAACAGTTCCTCGTTATACTGAGTTTGTAAAAGATAATTTGGATTTTTAGGGAGGTAGCTCCATATGGAAATGCGTTATGAGAAGACATGCCCGGTTTTCTGGCCGTTCATCGCTTTGTTTGAGGGAATAGCTCGACTGGTTGTGGCTCTCGTCGGTCTGGCCTTGATGATTGCCGGCGGCGCTCTTTGCATCACTGTCATTTGCGCCTTTGTCGGAATTCCTCTGGCAATATTTGGATACAAGATGATGAAGCTCGGATTTTCCTGAACGCCATGTGAAGACTTTTCGGATTTAAGGCGATAGGAATACATAAACATTAAGTTAGCAGGTCTGTATGGCCTGCTTTTTATTTTGACGACTCTAGTCAGTTTCGCGCCAACGAGCGCGGGAAACCACCTGCTATGCGGGTGGCGGGCAAGAGGCTAAACCTGAAAACCACCCGCTATGCGGGTAGAGGGCAAGAGGTTAAACCAGAAAATCACGATTCTTAATTGAGAAGAGATTTTCAAGCCACTAAGTGCAGAAAATGCATCCTAAACATATTAACTCTCATTGACTACCCACTAAATCGGCGCAATACGGTTTTAGTATGTTCATCATTGAACAACAAATACGTTATTCGTCAATGATTACCTACTAAAATACGAATAATGATTAATTAGTATGTATTAGAGTGTGAGAAAACGGTATTTCTTCGCAATGATTACCATCAAAATCTTACGGAATCAGCCATTTGGTATGTATTAGAATGTGAAAAAGAGAGACAATTCGCTATTTCTTATCAATAAATACCATACAAGAATTTCATTTTCTGCTTTTTGGTATGCATGTCTATGTGGTGCACTCTGTTTATTATTTATTGAGATACATCTATACAAACGTACCTCCAATTCAAAAGAGTCCTCGATCCTTTAAAAGAGTCCTCGCGCATTCAAAAGAGTCCGATGACCCTTTTACGGGTAGCATGGAATACAAGGGTCTCTTCAAGCAATATCCCCAAGCTGCAATTACTGCAGCATTACATCGCACAAAAAGGAGGTACCTCCACAAATCCCAAAGCCGCAAATTGCTGTTGAGCCTTGAAAGAAAGTGAAAAGCCAACGTATTGAGATGCTGGTAAGTAACAAGTGCTATAAGCTCGACTGAGCCGGCACACACAAAGTGTAACGAGTAAATGTAAACGTTGACACTTTATGCGACGACTTACCCGCTTTGCCGGTCTCTCGACACGTAGACAAGGCAATGTATGCCGCTTATAAGAAAGCCTTAAATGTTAACATTTTCGAGATGAGTCATTCTACTATTCATTTATGTTGCTCAAAAAGAAGTAAAACGATAAAATGACAAATATTAATAAAGCTTGAGACAGTTCACTTGGCTAGGGAAGAAATCATTGACATTATCGTAGAGGAGACAGGAAATATGAATAATAGAATGACAAAAGGCATCGTAGCCCTTTTATCCACTGCCATTCTTGCCGGATGCGCTCCGGGAAATTCGGTTCAAGAGACTGCACTCTCTGAGTCACAAACGCAAGTCGCGTCGCTTGCTGCGACAAAGAGTGAAGCTATACCTGTTGGTTTTACATATGAAACTGGCCCTGATGGTCGAATCGTAGTGACAGGCATGACAAAGGAAGGGATCCCTGTCTCGGCCAGGATTCTTGCGAATCGGGATATTCAGAATCCCGGGGAGGGATCTTCATATACGGTTCAAATGACGCCGTTTGATGAGACGGATCGAGAGGCTTTCGTAAAGGAAGACTGGACGATTGTAGAGGAGAGAAGTGAACCCTATTACGGTGACCCTCAATATCCTGGAACCAGCTATTTCGACACTTGGCTGGCCAAAGACGGGGAGACCTGGAAGAATTGTGTTCTTCCGTCAAATATGATGGATTTTTGGAAGGTTATTCATTGTAGATGATACACTTACGGCAAACATCAATCAGGATAACCTGAAGAGTCCGATAAACGTTAGTTTTTTGCAATGACAATATTTCCTTGACGAACCACGCGAAAAAGTTCATTCTGAATCTATAAACTCTTCCAAAAAACAAATCCCATAAAAGGGGCGTTACTTGCTATGATATTTGGCTATGCCCGCGTATCCACGCAGTCACAAAACCTGGATCGCCAGCTCGACGCGCTCCACGGCTTCGGTGTCCCTGCCGACCGCCTCTTCGTCGAGAAAATCTCCGGCACAACCAAAGAGCGCCCGGAGC
>CAZOFY010000004.1:60164-72304 GCA_964579245.1 uncultured Mageeibacillus sp. | reverse complement strand
GCTCCGGGAGCAACACCGGACGACTGATTCGCCACGGCCTTCTTCACATCATCCTTCGTAGGGGAAACGCCTCTGCTCAAATAAGACTCTGCGGACATGATGATTCTCCTTCTTCCTGCCGAAAATGAAAGTTGCCGGAGGGCCTCTCCGACACCTGAAACAGTTATATAATTCTGAGTAAACCTGTAAGCCGGGTTCTGTATTTGACGGTCATCTATCCAGGCCGATCATTTCTGACCGGCTCCAGCCGCCTCCCCGAGACCTGCGGACCACAGTAATGTCTCTCCACGGCGTTGCTCCGGGTGGGGTTTACATGGCCGGAATGTTGCCAATCCGCCGGTGGGCTCTTACCCCGCCTTTTCAGCCTTACCGTCATCCCGAAGAATGACGGCGGTATATCTCTGTTGCACTTTCCTTAAAGTCGCCTTCACCGGGAGTTACCCGGCACCCTTGTCCTATGGAGCCCGGACTTTCCTCACGTGCGGCCTTTCGGCCCTGCACCCGCGATCGTCTGGTTTACTCAGAAAACGTTTCTATTATAATCGAAACCACGGGCAATCGCCACCCCGATACCGGGAAAATTCTTTCTCAGCATTTCTCCCAGAGGATCAAGGACAATTCGCTCTGATACATCGTGTCCCAAGGCCATTGTGCGGATGCCGAGATCGTAGAGATCTGTCATCGCATGATAGCCGATTTCCCCCGTGATTACGAGATCGACGGAGCTTTTCGAGAGAAGGGATATATTGTCGGCATCAAAGGAGCCCCCACAGACAAACACCCGCTCAATCATCTTGTCCGTATCTCCGTTCGTCACGACCTGAGCCGCGCCGAGCTGACTACGAAGAAGCTCAGCCAGTATGTAAAGACTCTGCCGCTGTATTCTTCCCCGCAGTCCAATCGCAGCTCCGGGAAGCGGCTCTGTATCGACAAGACCGACAGATTGGGCCAGCGCCCGATTCACTCCGTATTCTGCCTTGTCCAAATTGGTGTGCGCACTGTACACGCGGATATCCGCCCGGACGAAGTCGCGGATGAGGCTCCCTTTCGGTGTCTGATAGTCAATATTTTGCAACGGGTGAAAAATGAGCGGATGATGAGTGATCAGAAGAGATGCCTTTTTCTCTATGCAATCCGAATACGCTTTCCGATCTGCGTCGAGAGATAGTACGACAGTGTCTGTGCCGCCCTCGAGATCCCCGAGCATAAGACCGACATTGTCCCAGCTTTCAGCGGTCTCAACGGGAGCAAGTTCTTCGATGTACGTACATATTTGACGGATCGAGTACGTGTTACCTTCCATTGTCTTCCCCCTCGAAACATTCTTTTATCCGGAAATTAGTCTTCCCGGACTGGTTGATATCGAAAACGGTTCAGTCTTGTACTTTCTTCAGTAAATCCTCGATGTATGCAATGACCTCGATCAGCTCCGGCCGGGCGCGCATGTGTTTGCGTAATACGTTGCGCTGATGCTTGAGATAAGGCACGTAGCAGTCAGGTTGGTCTGAGAGGATCCGAGGTCCAAGAATGCTCTCTGAAAGAGAAAGCGGCGGGAACCTTTCGCCGGAAAACCTCGCCAAAAGAATCACATAGAGCTTCTCTCTATCGATACAGATCCGCTCCCGTAGAAGGACAAAGCCGTTGCCCTGCAGAAAAACACGCAGCTCCTCGGCGGACCGTTGCGGCTGCATCAGAAAATGAACACCGGCGGGAAATCCGCTTGCATGCTCTACCATGGATTCAGTCAGGATCCGTATCATCTCTAGTCCGCCCAGGCCGGACAAAACCACGGTGTCGCCTATGCCGAGGCTCACGCCATGCAGTCCGTCTGTCTTCTTGACCTCGGCATCCTTCATGACGCCCTGTCGGCGTAGATATTTCCGTGCCGTCTCTGTCGGCCCGTCGTGAATGTCGGTCGCAAGAACAGTCGGAGTCAGATTGTGTTCCAGAAGAAACGCCGGTACCTGTCCATGGTCTGTCCCGACATCAACCACACGTTCGGATGGCGGGATCATGGACACGATTTCCTGCAACCGGATTGACAGAACCGTCGGCTTCACGGAAAAAGCCTGCATTTTCCTATGTCCTTCTTCAGACATCTTATTGAATCTCCTTCATCCGGTCACGGATGTGCTTCAAGTACTTCGAAATCTCTAAAAAGGTCTTCTTCGTTGCTTCCCTGTCGGCGCCTTCAGGCATCGAGTCGAGATTCTTCGCAAGTATACTCTTCTGCCGCGTATAGGCGGCAAGTCGCAGCTTATAGATGGAATCCAACAAAATATGCTTCCTGTAGCTGGCGTCTGATACCTTCAAAGTTCGCACCAGATACTCTGATAGCACTTCCCTCGCGGGGTGTCCGTTTATGGTCCTGTCCTCGCCCAGATCCAGAAAACTGATCGCATTCAGTTTCTGCTCCTGCAGAAGCTTAATCGCCTCGGCGGCAATGTCCCTCATAGATCCGGCCGTAAAATCCGTAGGGATCGGTTTCTCCTCGAGGGAAGCATAGTCAGGACCGACTTCCGTCAGAAGACACAGGAGGGCGATTTCCTGGAGATTGGCGCGATTCCCGTCATTCTGATCCGGAATAACAGCGGTCTGCTTTTCTGCTCTTCGTGTATTCTCCTTATATTCCCACTCTGTCTTCTGTTCACCTATCCGGTTAGACTCCAGAAGGACACTGGCGGGAGAGACATGGAGCACGCGCGCGACCTCTCCGGCAGCGCGTTCGCGCAGGACCGCATTCTGCTCCCAGGAAATGTAGGTACAGGCAAGCTGTTGATAGGTTCTCGGATCCAGCTTTCCGTCCGTCGTGCTCTGGTTTTTGGCGGAAAGAAGCAAATAATCCATCACAGAGTATGCGTTCGACACGATTTTTCGAAAAGCATCCGCTCCGTACTCTTTGATATACTCATCAGGGTCTTTCCCGTCCGGC
Source organism: uncultured Mageeibacillus sp. (assembly GCA_964579245.1). GTDB lineage: Bacteria > Bacillota > Clostridia > Saccharofermentanales > Saccharofermentanaceae > Firm-13. Next base: position 69,372 of record CAZOFY010000004.1, on the reverse strand, counting down.
ACCATTGCGATCGAGATCTTCGTCTGTGTCGCTGTGTGCTTCTTGTCTCGTTCAATCAGCATCTTCAGTCCGCGAAGTGCGGCCGCCTGTCCCGCATTGTCCGAATCGTAAAAAAGGACGATTTCTTCTGAATATCTCGATGCAAGATCAAGTTGACGGTCCGTCAAAGCCGTCCCGAGAGAGGCGACAGCGTTTGTCACCCCGGCCTGATGCATGGAAATGACGTCCATATAGCCTTCAACGATGATTAGTTTCTTATCCCTGCTAGACTTTGCAAAATTCAAGCCGTAGAGGTGTCGTTGCTTGGAGTACACGACACTTTCGGGTGAATTGATATATTTCGGATGGCCGTCGCTCAGAATTCGTCCGCCGAAAGCGACAATTTTTCCCATCGAATCAAAGATAGGAAACATCAATCGTCCCCGGAACAGATCCAGTAAGTCATTCTTCTTGCCTTTGGTGAAGAGGCCGTTTTTCGAGAGAATATCATCGGAGAATCCCTTGTTTCTCAGATGCCGGTAGAGACCCGACCATTCATCGGGAGCATACCCGAGACCGAATGACTTAGCGGTCTGCGGTGAGATCTTGCGCTTCTCCAAGTACTGCGCGGCAATCAATCCTTGTGGCGAATGCAGATGATTATAGAAGTAACGGGCAGCTTCGACCAGCGAGTCACGAACGCTGTCACGGATGGCTGCATCCTTTCGATAGGATTCATCCTCCGGCTCGGGAATGCGGATCTGTGCACGTTCAGCCAACAGCTTGATCGCTTCAATATAGCTGCATTTCTCAATCTCCATCATAAAATGAATGACATTTCCGCCCTTATTGCAACCGAAACAATAATAGATCTGTTTGCCCGGAGCGACGGAAAACGATGGCGTGTCTTCAGAGTGAAAGGGACACAATCCGAAAAGATTCTGGCCGGAAGTCTTTGTGAAGCGCACATATTGACCCACAACGGATGCGATATCGTTGCGAGCTATGATCTCTTCAATGATACTCTCGGGTATTCCGCCTGTGCGACCGGCCACGGTAAACCTCCGTCAGTCTGTTCTCTGTATTAGAGAAGCTGTGTATCGTTAATAAACAGCTCGAATGTCAGCCCCAGAAAAGATGCAGCGTTTCTACACATTTTCATACGGTTCAGGAAAATCTCAAAATAGTCCATGACAGGGCAGATCTTAGTATCAATCTCGATTTCCAGCTTGGCCTTCTTGTCCATAACGGTCAATGTGGATTTCGTCGCAGCATAGTTCACACGATCATGGATATCAAATGACGCCGGCTTCTTGTTCGTCACACGGCTTCTATGGACATCCGCCTTGTCTGACAGAATCAATGCAGCTGCGATCGTATTGACGGGATTGCCTTCCCCTTCATCATGATTGGCTATGGCCATCATGATCGTAGCCGCCTCCTCATAGGTCATGCCCTTACGCAGAAGCATGTCATAGGCAAGAAGGGCGCCGCTCATCGCGTGGTTGTTACGGTTCACGGCATTTCCGATATCGTGGATGTACCCGGCGATCTTGCCGAGTTCAATAATGTCCTGCGTCTCGCCGACCTTCTCCAGGATCTCGCCGCACATATTGCTGACAAGCCGGCAATGCCGAAACGAATGCTCTGTATAGCCCAGAGAGGTCATCTGGACTGAGGAGGCCTGCAGTAACACCTTCACTTCTTCACTCTTCTGGATCTGCTTACTGGTAATTTTCTCACTCATATCCGTTCTCCGATCCCTTATACGCGGCTGCAAGCCGGACATATTCCATAGCGTTGTCTTCGATCTTACTTCTTCTTTGCGGATCCAGCTGTTTCTTGAAGATAGCAGGAGAACCGGCATACAGGGAGGAAGGAGGTATAATCTCGCCTTCCTTCACGACGGATCCGGCCGCAATGATGGATCCTTCTCCGATGACGGCCTTGTTCAGTACGATCGCACCCATCCCGACCAGCACGGCATCCTTGATCTCACAGCTGTGGATAATCGCAGAATGACCGACGGTAACATGATCTCCTATCCTAACAGGAATCCCGCGATCACAATGGACCACGGCATTATCCTGAATGTTTGAATTCTTCCCTACAGATATTGGTGCTTCATCCCCGCGTAAGACCGCACCGAAAAACACACCTGTGTGTTCTCCGATCGTGACGTCTCCAACAACAACCGCCGTGGGCGCTATAAACGCAGAGTCAGAAACCGAGGGCATCATTCCTTGAAATCCGTCCAGCATATCCCCCTCCATGTCATTTTGCTTCCCAATATGACCATTCCTATTCTAACATACAGGATCACTCTTGTTGCGATACTGTAAGCCACAGAGAGCATTCCAATCTTTTTCTGGCGAGCCGGCATCCGATTTCATACTGACCGTCGAGGGATCCTGTCGCATGATAAGAATTTGCCGGGCATCCCCCTCCGCAATGATATCTGGCAAAGCAGGCTTTACACTCCGGTTTGTCCGGCATTAGACGGTCAATGAATGTCTTTCGTTTCTCCGGGTCGAGGATCTGCATTACGTCAGATCGTGACAGCGTCCCGTTGTTCTGACAGAGGATCGGCTCAAGGTCATGAACATTTCCCATAAGCCAGTCCTCTTCCCCCGCAAATTGATGACAAGGGTAAATATCGCCGTTCGGGGTGACCGCACAGTACTCTGCGCCGACTCCGCAGCCCTTAAGACGCTTATATACGCAGGGTCCGCCCTTCATATCCATAATAAAATGGAAAAAATGAACAGGGTCGTCAGATGTATTCTCTGAAAGAAGATACTCCGCAAGGTCCTCATATTCCTTTTCTATCGCAGGAAGATCAGATATGCGGATGGAATAATCCGCATGCTCCGGCGCCACGACCGGCTCGACCGAGATGTGGCGCGCGCCGAGAGCCTCGGCCATATGTTGAACATCCTTCGAAAAATCCAGGTTATGTCGCGTATAGGTTCCTCTGACATAATGCTCGTGGTAATCCGCATCCGGTGAATTCCGGGCCTTCAGAAAAGTCCTGATTCGAGAAGACACCAAATCATATGACGGTTTTCCGCCCGCATTCGGGCGCATATGATCATGCACTTCGGGGCGTCCGTCGATACTGAGAACACAATTCTTCATGTGTCTGTTGATATACTCTGTCTTCTCCTCATCGAGCAAAAGCGCATTTGTTGTAATGGTCAAACGGATATCCTTACCTGTCTTTGCACTTCGCTTCTCGCAGTATTCGGTCAGTTCTACAACCGTCGGCCAATTCATCAGTGGCTCTCCGCCGAAAAAGTCGATATCCAAATTACGCCGGCTTCCTGAAGCCGCTATCAGAAAATCTATCGCCAGTTTGCCGGTCTTTACATCAAGCATCGACCTTGTACCCGTGCCATAATCGCCGGTCCCCGCAAAACAGTATTTGCATCGAAGATTACAATCGTGGCATATATGAAGACACATTGCCTTAATCATCGGTTCCTCTGGATACAGATTGGAAAGAGAAACCTCCGGTTCGCCGGCAAAAAGGGATCCGGATTCTATTAAGGATTGAATATCTTCAGAGCAATCGGTCACCTCTTTAAGAGAAATTCCCTTATCCTCAGAAAGTTTCTGAAGAGCAAATGCATCGGGCACCTCACCGTTCCGCTCAATAAAAAGTTGCAGAACATCAAAGGCCGATCGGTCTAGTTCGTGTATAGCCGAGGATTCAGAGTCGTAGGCAATATAGCGCCCCTTCATATGAAATGTATGTACCAAAATATACCCCCCTCAAGGAAAAATGTCCGATATAGAAAAAAGTGAAGACAGCAAAAGCCATCTCCACTATGTGGCAGTATACTGTCGAAAACCGGCACTGAAATGAATCAGCGCTCGTTCTCACACTTCTGATTCGCAACCGTGCAGCTTGTCTTGCATGCTGACTGGCAGGATGTCTGGCACTCGCCGCAAGCCTTGCCGGATGTGGGGACCTTGACGCAGGCCTTCTGTACTGTCTTGATGTGTGTCATACTCATTCTCCTCATATCTGTTATTGTTTGTTCGACAATCAGGATTGCTGACGCGGAACGACCGTGCTGATCGCACTCTTCTTAAAGGTGATCATTGAATGTGCAACACTGGTTGTCAGAGTTACCTCGTCCTCCCGAATGTTCGCGATTGTACCGACAACTCCGCCGATAGTTACAACTGAATCACCGACTACCATCTTGTCAATCTGGGCCTTCATTTCTTTCTCACGCTTCTTCTGCGGACGAATCAGGAAAAACCACATTGCTACAGCTGCTACGGCAAAAAAGCCCAGCATCATCAGGTTCATCGTCGGATCGATAGCGGCCGGATCCGGTGTGGCCGAAGTTGTCGCTGTTGTAACCATCATATTGAGTAAATTCATTGTTGCCTCCATGCGACGATCCAGCGTCGCTTATTCGAAAATGCTAATACATTCTATCATTTTCCGATTTAGTATTGCAAGGAAATTCAAAAAACCGCCGGAAACGGATATCAAACCTTCTTCTTATACCCGAAATCCTCGAAAAATGTATTTCGGAAGTCAATCAGGCGGTCATCGCGAATCGCGTCTCTCACGTCCTCCATCAGTTTCAGAAGGAAGTGCAGATTATGCCAGGAGCACAGGCGCAATCCAAACATCTCATCGGCCTTCAGCAAATGACGGATATAGGCTCTCGTGTAATTCTTGCATACGTAACAGTCACAATTATCCTCGATGGGTGTGAAGTCTCTCGCGCATTTGGCATCCCGGACGATGAGTCTCCCCTTACGGGTCAGGACCGTTCCGTTTCTGCCGATTCGCGTGGGAATGACGCAATCAAACATATCAATCCCTCTGATTGCCCCCTCGATCAGATAATCGGGCGTTCCGACACCCATCAAATACCTGGGCTTATCCGACGGCATGAGCGGCACAGTCGCTTCGAGCATCTCATACATCAGTTCGCCCGGTTCACCGACGGAAAGTCCGCCGATAGCGTAGCCGGGAAGGTCAAAGGATGTGATCTCTCTGGCACTCTGTTTACGCAAATCCGGATAGGTGCTGCCCTGTATGATTCCGAAAAGCGCCTGCGTTGCAGTCGTATCATGGGATGCGATACATCGCTCGAGCCATCGTGTCGTTCTCTCGAGAGATCTCTGGGCATAATGATAATCAGCCGGCCAGGGTGTGCACTCGTCAAAAGCCATAATAATGTCCGAACCGAGATCGTGCTGAATTGCCATCGACTTCTCCGGTGTCAGAAAATGTCTGGAACCATCGATGTGTGACTTGAAATGCACGCCCTCTTCGGTGATGTCCTTCGGCTTCGCCAGAGAGAAGACTTGAAATCCTCCGCTATCCGTGAGAACAGCGCGATTCCAGTTCATAAAACGGTGAAGACCGCCGGCTTCACGAACAATATCACTTCCGGGACGCATCCATAGATGATAAGTATTCGACAATATGATTCCGGCTCCCATACCGGTAATCTCCTCGGGCGACATGCCCTTCACCGTAGCCTGTGTCCCGACCGGCATGAAAGCAGGCGTCATAAAAGATCCGTGCGGAGTATGGACGCGGCCGAGCCTCGCGCCCGACTGCTTGCAGGTATGAATGTGTTCATAATATACAGGAGTTTTTTTACCGGGACCCGTCATTTCTTCTCCTCCGTTTGCCTTTTCGTTAGGAACATTGCATCGCCAAAGCTGAAAAAGCGGTACTTCTTTTCGATAGCCTCCCGGTAAGCAGAAAGGACGTTCTCTTTCCCGGAAAAAGCACTGACCAGCATAATCAGAGTGGATTCAGGAAGGTGAAAATTCGTGATCAATGCATCAATGCAGCGGAATTGATAACCGGGATATATGAAAATATCCGTCCAACCGGACGATGGCATCATCTTTGTGTCCTTTGACGCAACAGATTCGAGCGTTCGACAGCTTGTCGTCCCTACGGCAATAACGCGCCCGCCGCGTGCCTTCGTCTGGCGAACAGCCTCAGCAGCCTCGCGGGAAAAGGAGTACCACTCGGAATGCATCACGTGTTCCGTGATGACTCCGCTCTTCACAGGGCGAAAAGTACCGAGACCGACATGCAACGTAACTTCAACAGTCGTAACGCCCATCTGGCGGATCTGTGCCAGGAGTTCAGGAGTAAAATGCAGACCCGCTGTCGGAGCCGCCGCCGATCCGGGATCCTTCGCATATACTGTCTGATACCGCTCCTTGTCTTCAAGTTGTTCATGAATGTAAGGCGGCAGCGGCATGGTACCAGCGCGGTCCAGAACCTCTTCCCAGATGCCATCGAAGGTGAAACGGACGATGCGGTTGCCTGTCTCAAGAATCTCCTCAACGACGCACTCGAGCTCACCGGAAATAAAGGTGATCTCATGACCTGTACGGACCTTCTTGCCCGGACGGACAATGGTCTCCCATCTTTCACGGTCCAGTCTCTTCAGCAGAAGAATCTCTACGGCAGCGCCGGTGTCCTTTCGCGCGCCGAGAAGACGCGCCGGTATGACGCGTGTATTGTTCATGACCAGACAGTCGCCGGGCAGGAGAAGCTTCGGGAGATCTGCAAATATCAGGTGTTCCGTTCTTCCGGTATTTCCGTCGACACTCAGCAGTCGCGAATCGCCGCGCACCGCGGGAGGATGCTGCGCAATCAAATCTTCAGGCAAATCATAAAAAAAATCACTCGTTCTCATAACAAGCAATTATATATAGAATTGACGTTTGTGTACAGTAAATGCTATGATTTATTGATCTTGATTTTTTCGAGAAAACAGAGTTATTTTTATGAAATGGAGGGAATAACATGAAGAAGCCGGTTTTTGTCGGTTCAGCCACAGCAATCGTTACACCTTTTTCAAAGGAGGGCGTCGATTATAAGAAACTTGCCGAACTTGTAGACTTCCAGATCGAGAATCATACCGACGCCATTCTTGTTTGCGGAACGACCGGGGAGGCTTCTACGATGCCGGATCCCGAGCATATTCAGGTCATCGATTATGTTGTGAAGCACGTATCTGGTCGCGTTCCGGTCATTGCCGGGACAAGCAGCAACGACACGAGGCACGGGGTTGATCTGTGCAAGGAGGCAACAGCAGTCGGAGCCGACGCATTGCTGACGGTCACGCCTTACTATAACAAGACTTCTCAGGAGGGACTGTTCAGGCATTTTTCCGCTATGGCCGAATCAACCGACCTGCCGATCATCCTCTACAACGTTCCGTCCCGTACGAATCTGAATATCGCCCCTTCTACATTAAAGAGATTGTCACAGATTGACAACATCGTAGCCGTCAAGGAATGTAATTTGCTTCAGGTTCCGGAAGTCGCGCATTTATGCGGAGACGACCTGGTCTTGTATTCCGGCGAAGACGGCCTCGTCGTGCCGATGCTCGCCCTCGGTGCTGTCGGTGTCATCTCTGTTGCCTCACATATCATCCCGCAAGAGATGAATCGTATGGTCCACGCTTTTCTCGAGGGGAACCTTCAGGAATCACGCGAGCTTCAATTTACCTATTTACCGCTGATAAGCGCGCTCTTTTCGGATGTCAACCCAATCCCTGTCAAGGAAGCGTTGAATCTTCTCGGTTGGGATATTGGTCACTGTCGTCTGCCGTTATGCGACATGTCAGCGCAATGCCAGGAGAAGCTTGCCGCCGTCATGTCCTCGTATGATCTTTCAAAATATCAGCGTTAAGGAGGATCTCGAATGACAGCTCCGATCAGGATTTTTTTAAATGGCTGTAACGGCCGAATGGGTAAAGTAATCGTCGAGATGGCGAGTGCTGATGAAGACGTAACGATCGTAGCCGGCGCAGATCCGAATCAGACATCCGTTGGTTTTCCGGTATATGCTTGTGCTCCTGAGTGTCGTGAAGATTTCGATGTCATTATTGATTTCTCGCATATCTCTGCACTTCCGGACGTGCTTCGTCTCTCTTCCGATCGTCAGAAGCCCCTGGTGCTTTGTACGACCGGTCTTTCTGAGGAGAATAAGAAAAGCTTATTTGCGCTCTCTGAGATAGTCCCCGTCTTCTATTCAGGCAATATGTCCCTGGGTATCAATGTGCTGATGCGGCTTGTCAAGCAAGCGGCATCAATCCTCTATCCGGATTTCGATATCGAGATTGTCGAGGCCCATCATAACCAGAAGCTCGATGCACCGTCAGGAACAGCTCTCATGATCGCAGATGCCGTCAACGAGACACTTGATCACAAGCTTGAATATGTCTATGACCGGCACGACAAGCTCCAGAAGCGCGACAAGAAGGAAATCGGTCTTCACGCTATCCGCGGTGGAAGCATCATCGGAGAGCACCAAGTCATCTTCGCCGGTTCCGAAGAGATTTTGACCGTGTCACACAGCGCGATCAACCGGAATGTATTTGCTCGCGGCGCTATCGCCGCCGCCAAATTCATGCCCGGTAAAAAGGCCGGTATGTATTCCATGACTGACCTAGTCGAACAGTATTGATATCAAGAACAGTCCGATAGAAAGGCTGCCGCGATAAAACGCGACAGTCTTTTTTTAATGGCTTAAGTCAGTTGAGCGTCAACGAGATGAAACAAGAAAATCTCCTGCTTTTCGGGTGGTGGGCAAGAGGTTATACAAAACCGCATTTCGTAATAGAGTAGAGGTTTTCGAGCCTCTAAACATAAGAAATAGATCCAAAACACATTTTTTCTCATGGATTGCCTACGAAATGAATATGCTACCGCATATTGAGCAACGATGTTAATGAGTTTGAGCCACCCTGACTCGCGGTATAGAGCCATTCAACTAAACAATCCTGTAAGATCAAATAACTGTCATAAGACACAATAGAGCTTACGGAGATTTAAATGTCAGACTTATCCATTGTGAGGGCCGTGCACAGCGGCCTGAGCCAGAGAGAGGTGGCGAATAAATAGGTTTGTCAATGATAACAAACCCGCGACGGGAAGCCGGCGCACCTACTCAAATGTACTAAACTGCCGATTTGGTAGGTTTGTCAATGACAAGAAACCCGCGCCGGGAGGCCAGCGCACCTACTCAAATGCACTAATCTGCCGATTGAGTAGGCTCGCAATGAAAAAATCCCGCGCCGGGAAGTGCAGCGCACCTACCAAAATGCGCTAAACTGCCGATTGAGTAGGTTCTTCGATTATGCTAAGCCAACGCTTCTAGTCGTTTGGATCCGAATTTCATATATTGTCAATAATTGTTTAATTTGGATTGAGTTTTCGA